>DASWWB010000531.1:0-2434 GCA_036406115.1 Herpetosiphonaceae bacterium | reverse complement strand
GCGCCGCCGCTCGACGACGGCGCCAGCCCCGACCCCTGCGCGCTGGCGATCGCCGACGCCCTCGGGCTGGTCCTCCAGGGCGCCCGCCCGCCCGCCCGGCAGCTCCAAACCTTCCTCCAGGACAAACAGCTGCTGCTCGTGCTCGACAACTTCGAGCACCTGCTGGCCGCCAGCGACCTGCTGCTCGATCTGCTGCGCCAGGCGCCTCAGCTCAAGCTGCTCGTCACGTCGCGCGAGCGGCTCAATCTGTACGAGGAGCAGGTGCTGGAGCTGGGCGGCCTGGGCGTGCCGCCGGAGGACGCGGCGCCGGATCAGGCGGATTCGTTCGGCGCGATCCAGCTGTTCTGCCAGCAGGCCCAGCGCGTCAGCCTGGGATGGGAGCCGCAGCCCGGCGACGGCGCCCATCTGGCCCGCATCTGCCGGCTGCTCGACGGCATGCCGCTTGGGATCGAGCTGGCTGCGAGCTGGGTGCGAGTCATGCCCTGCCAGGCGATCGCCGAGCAGGTGGCGCAGGGCCTGGATTTCCTCACCTCGACCTTCCGCAACCTGCCGGAGCGCCACCGCAGCCTGCGGGGCGTGTTCGAGCACTCCTGGCGGCTGCTGGCGCCCCACGAGCGGCGCGCGCTGGCCAACATCGCGGTGTTCCGCGGCGGCTTCAGCAGGGCGGCGGCCCAGCAGGTGGCGGACGCCAGCCTGGCCGATCTGGCGGCGCTCAGCGACAAGTCGCTGATCCGGCGGGCCGACGAGCGCTTCGAGGTCCATGAGCTGCTGCGCCAATACGCCCACGAGCATCTGGCCGCGACCAGGACCGTCGGCGCGCTCCAGGAGCGCCACATGCTGCACTATCTGGCGCTGCTCGCCCGCCAAGCCGGGCCGCTGCGGGGCGGCGATCAGCTCGGGGCGCTGCTGGAGATCGGCCAGGAGCTGGAAAACGTCCGGGCGGCCTGGGGCTGGGCGGTGCGCGAGCGCCAGGCGAAACCGCTGGCGGCGGCGCTGGACGGGCTGTTCCATTTCTTCGACACCCGCTCCCGCTTCCAGGAGGGCGCGGCGCTGCTCCAGGCCGCGCTGGACGCCGGCCCGCAGGAGGGCGGCGAGCTGTTCCGGGCCCGGCTGATGGCGCGCCAGGGCTGGCTCCTGTTTCAGCTTGGCCAGCCGGCCCGCGCCCGCGAGCTGCTGGGCGCCAGCCTCGAGCTGCTGGATGCGCTGGGCGCGCCCGCCGAGACAGTCTTCAATCTGGCCTATCTGGGCGCGATCAGCCGCCACGAGGGCAACTACGCCCAGGCCGAGGCGCTGCTGACGCTGGCGCTGGAGCGGGCGGCGGCGGCAGGCGATCGCTGGGGCCAGAGCGTGGCGCTCAACATCCTGGGCCAGGTGGCGTCGCTGCGGGGCGATTTCGCCCTCGCCCGCGAGCGCTGCGAGCACAGCCTCGGGCTCAAGCGGGCGATCGACGACCGCTGGGGCATGACCTTCTCGCTCATTTACCTGGGGCGGGTCGAGCAGGCGCTGGGCAACCAGGCGGCGACCGAGGCCCTGTTCCGCGAAAGCCTGGCCCTGAGCCGGGATTTCGGCGACCGGCGCGGCGCCGCCTTCGCGCTCCAAAACCTGGGCGACGCGCTGCGCCAGTCCGGCGACGCCGCCCAGGCCGCCAAGCTCTACCAGCAAAGCCTGGAGCTGTACCAGGCGATCGGCGCCCGCCGCGAGGCCAGCCTGACCTGGAGCCGGCTGGGGCTGGCCGCCGGGGCCGGCGCCGATTGGGCCGCCGCCGACCAAGCGTTCAGCCAAGCGCTCCAGCTCGCCCTGGCCAGCGAGTCGCGGACCGCCACCCAGCTGGCGGTCGAAAGCCTGGCCCTGTCCGGCGCCGAGGCCGCCGCCGGCGCCGCATCGGGCGGTGGCCGCCCCCCGCTCGCCGACGATCTGCAAGCGCTGCTCGGCTCGGCCCGCGCCGCCCTCGGCCAGGGGGGAGCCTAGCCATGCGCCAGCTCGTGCCGACCTTCATCAGCGAGCGGCTGGCGGCCGGGCGGCGTGCCGGCCGCATGGCCGCCACCTGCCTTTTCGTCGACACCGCCGGCTTCACGCCGCTGACCAGCGCGCTGATGGCCTATGGCGTGGAGGGCACCGAGGTCACCGCCCAGATTCTCCACACGATTTTCGAGCCGCTGGTGCGCGCGGTCTACGCCTGGGGCGGCTTCGTGGCCGGATTCGCCGGCGACTCGCTCAAGGCGGTGTTCCCCGGGACTGATCGCGACGCCGCCAGGCGCTGCCTGCTGGCCGCCGACGCGATGCGCCAGCACATGGCCGCCCACCGGCGGATCGCGACCCGCTTCGGCGACTTCGATTTCGCGGCGAAAATCTGCCTGGCCGACGGCGACGTGAGCTGGTCGATCTGGGAAATCCCCGGCGAGCTGCGCCAGGCGGCCGCCTACACCATCAGCGG
>DASWWB010000530.1:0-2668 GCA_036406115.1 Herpetosiphonaceae bacterium | reverse complement strand
TTCATCGCACTCGGTTCCGTCGCAGCCACATCGCACATTGTCGCAGCATCGCAGCCAGTCTCATCGCAGCAGCATCGCACATCGCAGCTCCAACACAGCCAGTCTCATCGCAGCAGCGTGATCTTCCGCCCAGCCCGACGCAGCCCAATCGCCGAATTGCACTCCTCTGCCAGATTAAGAGGCCAACAAAAACCGCCAGCTCGCTACACGAGCTGGCGGTTTTTGTTGGCCTCGACGCGGCGTGGCCCATGAAAAAACCACCAGCCGAAGCCGGTGGTTTTGGATGGAGCGGGAAACGAGACTCGAACTCGCGACCTTCTCCTTGGCAAGGAGATGCTCTACCAACTGAGCTATTCCCGCATCGCGATGGGCGAAGTATAGCGCATCTCGCGACAGATTGCAAATCAGCCTTGTCGCCCCCTGGGGTTTCTGCTACACTACTGAGAGAGCATCGCCTGCCCACCCCACAATGCTCGCCAACCAACCGTCGCTAGCCTGAAGAGATCATCGTGAACTACCTGCGCCAACAAGTGCGTCGTCTGATTTTTGCCGCTGGTCCGCTGGGGCTGGTGCGAGTCGGGGCGTGGCTGGCGCTGTTGCTGTGGACGGCGTCCGCCCAGCCGCACATGCTGCTCTGGGCGCTGCTCATGGCGGCGCTGCTCAGCGGAGTGGGGCTGATCGCGACCCGGCGCAGCGGCCGGTGGCCGGCGGGCTCCGAGAGCCTGGGCCTGATCCTGACCGTGATCATGCCGCTGCTCAGCGGCGGCTGGACCAGCCCGTGGGTGCTAGACGGCTGGCTGGCGCTGGCGCAACAGCGCCGGCATGCAGAAACCGGCCGCCAGCGCTGGCTGCTCTGCTGTGTCTGGCTGACTCTCGACGGCCTGCTCGCAGCCAGGGGCGGCGACGGCTGGCTCGCCGCGCCCGGCCCCGCCTTCCACCTCGCGCTCCATTTCGGGCTGCCGCTGCTCATCCTGGCCCGCCCCGCCGCCCGGCCTGCGCCTGCCGCCCCGCCAGCATTCGACGCCCGGCTGGCGGGCAAACTCCAGCTCCTGGCGCAGCGCTTCGAGCATATCGAGGCGGCTGTCGGACCCAACAGCGCCGGCCGCGAGGCCACCGCGCTGCTGGAGGCCCGCCTGAAATCGGCCCAGGGCCTGAGCGAGACGCGGGCGCTGCTCGCCGCGCTGGCGCCGCCGCCCCCCCTGCCCGATCTGGTCAGCCGCGTGCAGACGGTGGCGGCCCAGCGCCAGCAGCAAACCCAGCTCAATGTCAGCGTGGCGGCCCAGGGCGTGCCGCGCGGCCTGCCGCAGGTCGTGGAAGACACGCTGGTGCATGTGGTCCACGAGGCGCTCACCAATGTCGAGCGCCACGCCAAGGCGACCAGGGTCGACATCGCGCTGCGGGCCGACAGCGAGGATCTGGTGCTCGTGGTGCGCGACAACGGCGTCGGGCTGGCCAGCGGCTCCAGCGACCGGCCGGGCTGCCACGGCCTCCGCGCGCTGCGCTACCGGGTCCAGGAACTCAACGGGCTGATGGATGTGTACGAGGGCGCGCAGGGCGGGCTGGTGCTCCAGGTCTCGCTGCCGCTAAGCGTCTACGCGCTCTAGCCGGCGCCGGCGTGGGAATCAACAACGGCGGAGCAATTGCTCCGCCGTCTGGCTTTCCCGCAGGAAACACCGGTTGAATGTGTGGAAGGATCAGGCTACCCCGTGACACCCGCAGAGGACCACACGCCGTTGCTGCCTCTCGGCCCTGGCGGGGTTAGCGGCCGTGCGCCGCACGGGACCCGATCCCACGAAAAGTATAGCAGGGCCGCCATGAATTGTCAAAAAAGCGCGCCTCGGGGTATACTGGCGCGGTAAACGCCGCCGGCCTAGCGAAGGAATGCGCCATGAAACTGCTGCTGCTGGACAACTACGACTCATTCACCTACAACCTGTACCAATACCTGTCGGAGCTTGGCGCCGAGGTGCTTGTCCGGCGCAACGACGAGATCGAGGTCGAGGCGATCCGCAGCCTGGATGTCGAGCGGATCGTGATCTCGCCCGGGCCCTGCACGCCGGCCGAGGCCGGGATCAGCGTGCCGCTCATCCGCGAGCTGTGCGTCGAGTACCCGATCCTGGGCGTCTGCCTGGGCCACCAGTCGATCGGCGCGGCCTTCGGCGGCCGGGTGATCCGCGCGCCCCAGCTGCGCCACGGCAAAACCTCGCCGATCACCCACCACGGCGCCGGCGTCTTCGCCGGGCTGCCCTCGCCCTTCACCGCCACCCGCTACCACTCGCTGATCGTCGAGGCCGAGTCGCTGCCCGAGATGCTGGAGGCCACGGCCTGGAGCGACGACGGGCTGATCATGGGCCTGCGCCACCGCACGCTGCCGCTGGAGGGCGTCCAGTTCCACCCCGAGTCGATCATGACCGAGCACGGCAAGACGCTGCTCGCCAACTTCCTCAAAATCCCCAAGCCCGAGCCGGCCGAGGCCTGAGCTAAAACCACAACGCCCCGGCTTCGCGCGAAGCCGGGGCGTTCTGATTCAGGCGGATGCTAGATCCGGCCGACGCGGCGCCGCCGCAGCAGCAGGCCGCCCAGGCCGCCAGCCGCCACGAGGGCGAAGCCAGCCCAAACCAGGCCCTGGCCGCTCAGCGCCGAGGCCGCCGTCGTCGCGTTCAGCGAG
>DASWWB010000529.1:0-8571 GCA_036406115.1 Herpetosiphonaceae bacterium | reverse complement strand
GTCCTGACGGTCGAGGAGCATGGCCTGGGCGGACTGGGCAGCGCCGTGGCCGAGGCCATGGCCGAACTGCCGCAGCCGGCCCGGCTGCGCTCGCTGCGCCTGAGCGGCGCGCCCCATCCCGCCGCCGGCAGCCAGGAGTATCTGCGCGCGGCCCATGATCTTTCCGCCGCGGGCGTCGTCGCCGCCGCGCTCGCGCTGCTCAACCGCCAGCGGCTGCCCTGAGAGAGGCCATGCCCGAGACTTCAGCGAAAACCATCAGCGCGATTATCCCCTGCTACAGCGACGCGCCCGCCGTGCCGATCATGCACGAGCGGCTGACCGCCGTGTTCCGCAAGCTGGGCGTCGGATACGAGATTATCTTTGTCAACAACGGGAGCGTCGACAACGCCGGAGAGGTCATGGCGGAGATCGCCGCCCGCGACCGGCAGGTGGTCGTGATCAACCTGTCGCGAAATTTCCAGTCCCAGAGCGCGTTCACCAGCGGCATGCAGCTGGCGACCGGCGACGCGGTGGTCCTCCTCGACGGCGACCTGCAAGATCCGCCCGAGCTGATCGAGCAGTTCTACGCCAAGTGGCGCGAAGGCTACGATGTCGTCTACGGCGTGCGGGTCAAGCGCGAGGCGACAATCTTCCTGCGCGTCGCCTACAAAGCCTTCTACCGGCTGTTCCAGGCCTCGTCCTACATCCGGATCCCGCGCGACGCCGGGGATTTCTCGCTGATCGACCGGCGGGTGGTGGACGCGATGAACGCGCTGCCGGAGAACAACCGCTTCCTGCGCGGGCTGCGGGCCTGGGTCGGCTTCAAGCAGATCGGCGTGCCCTACGTGCGGCCTGAGCGGATGTTCGGCCGCACGACCAACAACCTGGTCCGCAACCTGGGCTGGGCGCGCAAAGCGATCTTCTCATTCTCCTACGCGCCGCTCGACCTGATCACGGTGCTGGCGCTGGTGACGGTGGTCGGGGCCTTCCTCAGCGCGATCGCCCAGGTCGCGGTGCGGATCTTCCGGCCGGACCTAGTGCCGAGCGGCTTCACCACGCTGATCGTCCTGATCCTGTTCATCGGCGGGATCCAGCTGCTCTGCCTCAGCATCATCGGCTCGTATCTGGCCCACATCTACGACGAAGTGAAGCGGCGCCCGCCCTATCTGATCGACACCGTCATCAACCCCCCCGCTCCCCGCGCCGCGCCGCCGCCCGCCGCTCAGGACGGCGACGAGGAGCGCTCCGCCACAAACGCATAAACGCCGCAGGCCGCGCGCCGGGCGAGGGGCAGCCGCTCGACCAGCGGCTCGACCGCCTTGAGGACCCGCGCCGGCCAATCCGGGCAGAAAAACGGCACCAGGCCGACCCAGCGCCTGGCGACGACCCGCCCGCCGACCTGGCCGATCCAGCGGTCAAGGTCGTGCGGCGCGTAGGATTTCTCGCCATGCTCGATGTGATAGGCCGAGACGCGCTCGATCAGCTTCAGCACCGGATTGTAGCCGTTGGGCTCGATCACTAGCACGGTTTTGGCGACCCGCAGCGCCTCGGCCAGGGCTTCGACCGGCCGGTCGAGGTGATGGAGCACGCCGCGCACATGGGCCAGATCGAAGCTGTCGGACGGATAGGGCAGCCCGTAGCAGCTGGCCACGCCGAAGGTGATCGGCCGGCCGGCGCGCTGCTGCTCGGCGAGGAAAATCGCCTCGTGGGCGGCGTCGACGGCGGTCAGGCTGGCGGGGCGGGCGGCGTCGTACAGCTCGAAGGTGTAGGTGCCGTCGCCGCAGCCGATGTCGATCACCTGCTGGCGCCCCAGATCGGCCAGCTCCAGCGCGGCGGCGGTCAGGCGCTGATTGGCCAGCCTGCTGCTGAGGCTGGCGTTGGCGGTGTACAAATACCCCTGGTTGGCCAGCACATCGCGGTTAAACGGCGCCGCGTTGGCGTCGACGGTGGGATGCATGCAAAGCTCCTTGGCTGTGATCCAGCCTTATTTGCGCCGGCACAGCGTCGCGCCGGGAAGGGATGCCGAGTCGCAGTCGTAGGCCTCGGCGAGCAAGGGGCCGATCGCCGGCAGCCCGGCCAGCGGCGGCGCGGCGGCCACCAGGTAGCGGGGGCGGTCGATGCCGACGATCACCGCCGGCCGGTCGCGCTCAAGCTCGCGGCGCGTGCGCTCGGGCCAGTAGCCGCCGCCGCTCTGGATGTCGATCGTCAGCCAGGAGCCGACCGGCTCGGTGGTGGCGGGCTTGCGATCGGCCAGCCAGTAGATTTCCGGCGCGTTGTAATAGACCCAGATCGTCTCATCGGGCCGCGAGTTAGCCCGGGCGTAGGCGGCGGCGGCGGCGGCATCCGGCGCGGGCAGCTGGCTGCGGTACTCGGCGCCGCCGTCGCGCCAGAAGCGCGCGTAGGTCTTCGCCGTCGGCAGATAGAGCAGGCACAGCGCGACGGCCAGGGCGCCGCCAGCGATGCGCCGGCCCGACAGCGACAGGCGGGGCAGGAGCAGCAGCGCTTCGCGGACCGCGAGCAGCATCAGCAGCGGCTGGATCGGAATCAGGTAGTGGGTCTTGAGCTGGCCCGAGGCATAGCCGACGAGCAGGGCGGCGCCGGCAGCTCCGATGCACGCCGCCAACCAATCGTCCCGCTCTCGCCGCCGGGGGCGCGCCAGCCAGCGCCAGGCCAGCGCCCCGCCGCCCAGCGCCAGAAACAGCCGATCGCCGGGCGGCAGCAGGTACAGCAGCTCACCCAGCCGCTCGATCAGCGACAGCTGTCTGGGCAGCGTGGCGGCGTAACGCAGCGGCAGTTCCACCATGTTCAGCCGCAGATCCTCCAAAGCCGCCGGGCGGATCAGATAGGGCGCCAGCGCCGCCAGCAACGGCAGGGCCGCCCCCAGCGCCAGGCAGCTCATCCAGCCGAGATGCGCCCGCCCAAACCAGAGCCGGGCCCGCCCGTCGCGCGGCAGCCAGAGCAGCGTCAGCGCCAGCGCCGGGGCGACGACAATCGCCGTCGGCTTGATCAGCGCCGCGACGCCCAGCGCCGCGCCAGCCAGCAGCAAGAGCCGGCCGCGGCGGGCGGGATGGGCGGCGGCCCCGGCGAACCACCAGCAGGCCGCCAGCACAAACGGCGTCTGGAAATACTCAAGCAGGGGCGCGGCGGTCAGCGGGTTGTTGGTCAGCAAGAGCGCCCAGAACGCCGCCGCCCCCAGGCCGATCCGCTCGTCAGCGAACACCCGCCGCGCCAGCGCGACCATCAGCCAGGCCGACGCAATCGCCGCCGCCAGGCCAAACCAGCGCATCAGCACAATCGCCTGCTGCTGGCTGATGCGCTGGGCGATGATGAACGGCGCCAGGCCGAGCTGGAATTTGGTGTCCACGCGGTAGGAGAAAGCGTAGGCGAAGGCTTCCGGCGAGTCCAGCAGCCGCGCCTGGTTGAGATAGGACGCCTCGTCGATAAACAACACGTCGTTATGGAGCGTCGGCAGCTTGACCGCCACGATCAGCAGCGCGGCGGCCAGGTAGGACGCCCAGCGCCGCAGCGCGCCGCGCCGCGATTCGGGGAGGCCGGGGGGCGCCATCAGGGCTTGAATCCCACCACCGCCAGATTGCCGGCGGGCAGGGCGATCGGGACCGACCCGCCGCGCGAGGCGCGCAGCCGGCCCAGCAGCCGGAGCTTGGCCGCCGGCGGCAGCGGAAACAGCTTGGCCCAGTAGTGGAGCGGGTAGCGGTTCAGGATCGGCCGGACGCGGATCCCGCCGAAGCCGGCCCGCTCCAGCAGCAGCTCGGCGGAGCGCGGCGAGAACAGCTGGAGGTGCTCCAGGTCGAAGATCGGCGACTTCCGGCCCAGCACGCGCGCCGAGAACGCGCGGCGGTTATGGCAGATGATAAACAGCGCGCCGCCGGGCTTGAGCAGCTCGAAGCTGGCCCGGCACAGACCGAGCGGATCGGGGACATGCTCGATGGTTTGGAAGCAGGTCACCAGGCTGAGGCTGGCGGGCGGGAAATCGGCGGGGCGGAACACATCGCGGATGATCAGCGGCCGGATCGCAGGGGCGGCGGCGGCGATCGGCGCGTCGGACGGCTCGATGCCGCGCACATTGGTGAATCCCAGCTCCAGCAGCTGCTCCAGGAACGACCCTTCGCCGGTGCCGATGTCGAGCGCGCCGTCGCGCTGGCGCAGGCCGAGGCCGCGCACCAGGCGGCCGTAGGTGCTGCTGGCGCAGCGCGCCTCCTCCTGGCTGTCGAAATCGGCGGCCTGGTAGGCGTCGGCGAGCGCCGCTTGCTCGGGGGCCGGATTGGCGTAGAGCAGATCGCAGCCCGGGCAGGCGACCAGGCGGTGGTGCATGTATTCGGGGAGCTTGCGCGAGGCGTAGGCGTAGGCGTCGAGCTGATCCGACCGCAGGTTGGCTTCGCTAAACACGGTTGAATCGTCGGAGGATCCGCAGACGGGACAGGGGCGTTCCGCGACATGCATGAGGCGTTGTTCCTATCTCATACCGGAGAGACCGGCGGCAACTATACCACCCCGTCGCCGCCGGCGTCAAACCCGCCCCGGCGCTGGCGAAACGGCCCCATCCGGCCGGGCGAAGGCGCATCTATGGTACAATTGTACGAGCCTGTGCCGTCTGGCAGAGGTTGACTGTTCATGTGGGTAGGCAGAAACATTCATTATGCTGCTTGAACTCTACATCGCAGATTTTGCGATCATTGACCAGGTCCGCCTTCAATTCGCATCCGCCTTCAATGTCCTGACCGGCGAGACGGGCGCTGGCAAATCGATCATGATCGACGCGCTGGGCATGCTGCGCGGCGAACGCTCGGATCCGACCTTCGTGCGGGCCGGCAGCGCGCAGGCCCGGGTCGAAGGCATCTTCTCCCTCAGCGACTGCCCCGGCGTGATCCCCATCCTCGAGGAATACGGCCTCCACGATCCCGACGAAGACCAGGTGATTCTCTCGCGCGAGATCAACGGCGCCAGCGGGCGCAGCGTGGCCCGCATCAACGGCCGCGCGGTCAACAGCGCGGTGCTGCGCGAGGTCGGCAGCAGGCTGGTCGATATCCACGGCCAGCACGAAGGGCTGGCGCTGTTCAACGTCAAGACCCACGCCGACATGCTCGACCGCTACGCCATGATCGTGCCCCAGCGCGAGCGGCTGGGCGCCCAGGTCGATCAGCTGCTCCAGGTCCGCGCCGAGATCAAACAGCTCCGCCAGGCCGAGACCCGCCGGGTCGAGCGGATCGAGGAGCTGGAGTACATGGTCGATGAGCTGGCGGCGGCGACGCTGCGCGCAGGCGAGGAAGATGATCTGACCCGCGAGCGCTCGGTGCTGCAAAACAGCGCCAAGATCACCAATCTCACCGAGCAGGCCTATCGCATCCTCAAAAGCGGCGCCGCCGCGACCGAGCGCCGCTCCGCCAGCAGGCCGGTGCTTGACGCGCTGGAGGAGACCGCCGGCATCGTCGGCGAGCTGGCGCGGCTCGATCCGTCGCTGGCCGGCCTCAACGAACAGGCCCTGGAGCTGCGCTACCGCCTCGATGATCTGATCGCCGGCCTGCGCGACTACCGGGCGGCCCTGGAGTTCGAGCCGGGGCGGCTGGAGCAGATCGAAGAGCGGGTGGCCCTGCTGCGCGAGCTGTCGCGCAAATACCGCGCCGCCGACGCCGCCGATCTGCTGGCCAAGCTGGCGGCCGCCGAGAGCGAGCTGGACACCCTGCGCCACAGCGCCGAGCACATCGCCGAGCTGGGCGAGCAGGAGCGCCAGCTGCGGGTCGCGGTCGGCCAGGCCGCCGCCGAGCTGAGCGCCAAGCGCCGCTCCGCCGGCGACGAACTGGCCCGCCGGATCGAGGTGGCGATGAAGGACCTGGCCATGGCCAACGTCCAGTTCCACGTCCAGGTCGCGCAGCGGCCGGACCAGGGCGGCGTCCCGGTGCCGGGCTTCGAGCAGCCGCTGGCCTTCGACCGGACCGGCGTGGACGTCGTGGAATTCCTGCTCAGTCCCAATCCCGGCGAGCCGCTCAAGCCGCTGGCCCGCATCGCCTCGGGCGGCGAGTCGGCGCGGCTGCTGCTGGCGATGAAATCCATCCTGTCGGCCGTCGACTCGGTGCCGACGCTGGTTTTCGACGAAGTCGATGTCGGCGTCGGCGGGCGCTCGGGCCAGGTGGTGGGCGAAAAGCTCTGGGGCCTGACCGACGCCCATCAGGTGCTCTGCATCACCCACCTGCCGCAGATCGCCGCGTTCGGCGACGCCCACTACGCGATCGCCAAGCGCGTCACCGGCGCGCGGACCCAATCCAGCGTGCGCCCGCTCTCCTGGGAGGAGCGGATCGACGAGATCGCGGCGATGCTCGACGGCACGCCGATCAGCGACGCCAGCCGCCGCTCGGCGGAAGAAATGTTGCAGCGGGCCGAGGCCCACAAAGCAACCCGGCCCTCGGCCGAAGAAATCGGGCTAAGCAAAACTCACTGACCGCCGACGACGCCCCGTTCGGGCGCCGCGCCGCACTAGATCAAGGAGACTGCCTTGGAGCAGAGAGAAACGTCCGTCAGCCTCTGGTCCCGCCGCGTGATGGAAGCCTGCTGGCTGCTGGCCCTGATTATGGTCCCGGTCTACTTCAGCCTGCTGAGCGACCGCCACTTCGAACCGGACAAGGCGGTGGCGCTGCGCTCGCTGGCGCTGGTGATGGGCGGCGCCTGGCTGATCAACATCCTGGAGCGCGGCTCGGCCTTCAAGACCTGGCCGCGCTGGCGCGACTGGAAGCGGGCGCCGCTGGCGGTGCCGGCCCTGGTCTACGCGGCGGTCTTCATCCTGACGACCCTGACCTCGATCCTGATCTTCACCAGCATGTTCGGCGGCTACAACCGGCTCCAGGGCACCTACACCAATCTCTCCTACGCCCTGATCTTCGGCGGCATCGTGGCCAAAGTGCGGCGGCGCGAGCAGCTTGACCGGCTGATCACCGTGATGATCGCCGGCAGCTTCCCGGTGCTGGCCTACGGCTGGGTCCAGCACCAGGCGATCGATCCGCTGCCCTGGGCCGGCGACACCGCCTCGCGCGTGGCCTCGACCATGGGCAACTCGATTTTCGTCGCCGCCTACCTGATCCTCGTGCTGCCGTTCGCGCTCTATCGGCTGGTGCTGAGCGTGCGCGCCCTGCGCAGCGGCAGCGAGACGCCCTGGCCGCTGACGCTTGACGCGAACGCAGCCGGCGTCCAGGTCAGCGCTGGCGAGCAGCCGGCGGCGAACGGATCCGCCGGCGCCGGCTCCAAGATCATCGACGCTGGCTGGCTGGCGGTGCTGGCGCTGCCGGCGGTGGGTCAAATCACGCTGCTGTACGGCATCCTCAAGCTGGGCGCCATGGTCCAGTCGCCGCTGATCGGCTTCGGCCACTGGTGGCTGTTCCCGGGGGCGGTGATCGTGACCGGGGCCATGCTGCCCCTGATCAGCTACCGCACCACCGTCAGCAGCCGCGCCGACTGGCGGCTGTACCTGCCGGGCGCGCTCGTGCTGCTGTTCATGCTCTTTGTGCTGCTCGGCGGCTACCCGTCGGCGCCGTTCTGCAACTCCAGCAACGCCAACCAGATCGTCTGCTTGAACGACAAGCTCTCGACGGTCGGCAACGCCAAGAACTACGGCACCTGGATCGGCCTCGGCATGCTGAGCTACCTGCTGTTCTACCTGGGCGTGGCCTTCATGCCGCGCCGCCGCAGCGACCAGGCCTCGCCGCTGATGGGCGGGATCGCCGCCGCCGTCTTCGCCGTGATCGCCGCGTTCACCGTGCTGATCATCTTCTACACCCAAAGCCGCGGCCCGCAGATGGGCATGTTCGTCGGCGTCTTCGCCTTCGTCACCCTGCTGCTCATCCAGGCCTTCCGCACCAGCCAGGCGCGGCGCGGGGCCTTCGGGGCGCTGCTGGCCGGCTGGGCGCTGCTCAGCGTCGGCGCGCTGGTCTTCCTGGTGGTGCTCAACACCACGCCGGCCTTCCCCGGCCTGCGCCAGAATCCCTACTTCGCCCGCCTCGGCAGCCTGCTCGACACCCAGGACGGCACCGGCAAGGTCCGCGTGCTGATCTGGCGCGGCGACGACCACACCCGGGGCGCCGTGGGCCTGGTGACGGAAAGCCCGTTCCGGACGCTGGTCGGCTGGGGGCCGGAGACGATGTTCGTCGCCTACAACCCCCACTACCCGCCGGCGCTGGCGCTGCTTGAGTCGCGCGGCGCCTCGCCGGACCGCTCGCACCAGGCGCTGCTCGACGAGCTGGTGACCAAGGGCGCGCTCGGCCTGTTCAGCCACCTGTTCCTGTTCGGCTCGTTCGCCATCCTGATGCTGCGGCTGCTGCGAATCCCCCGGCTGATCAACCTCGGCCTCACCGGGCTGGTGATGCTGGGGATCGCCGCGTTCTTCACGATCTTCCTCGCCAGCGTCGAGCTGGGGCTGATCGTGCTGGCGGCGGGCGCGGTGGCGGTGGGGCTGGCGGCCTTCCTGGGCTACGCGCAGCCGCTTGAGCAGCGCCTGCCCTTCTCCTGGCAGCTGCTGGTGATCGCCTGCATCTCGGCGGTCGTATCGAACTTCGTCGAAAATGTCTTCGGCTTTCCGATTGTCTCCAG
>DASWWB010000528.1:0-1920 GCA_036406115.1 Herpetosiphonaceae bacterium | reverse complement strand
GATCGCGGGCCAGGATCGCAACGTCCACGCTGTCCGCCGGCGCCAGCAGCGCCGGGTCGAGATAGGTCAGGGCCGGGAACGCCGCCGGCATGCTGGTCTCGTCGGCCGGCGGCGCCATCACGCCGACCACGGTGTAGGTTTTGGCGGCGGACGGGCTCATCGTCTCGCCGTCTTGCAGCGCGACGAACTCCTCGCCGCCCCAGGCCTTGACCAGCTCATCGCGGTTGGGAATGTTCCGCGCGCCGAACGCCAGCGCCACGGTGGCGCCGGGCTCCAGGCCCAGGCCCGAGTCCTCGATCATCACCGGCGAGACAAGCAGCTCGTCGCCGGACTGGGGCAGGCGGCCGGAGATCAGCCGGACTGATTGGGTTTGGAAGGAGCGCGCATCGTAGGCGGTGACATACAGATAGGGGCGGACCGTGTTGTTGCTGCCGTAGGTGGCGCTGCCGAGCGGCCGGCTGAGCATCGCCGCCTCGACGGCGCCGTTTTCGGCGATCGCGCCGGCCTTGGCGAAGGGCACGGCGTGGAACCGGGCGTGCCAATTCCCGGCCATAAAGATCGCGTGGTCGATCATCACGTGTTGGAAGCTGGCGCCCAGCAGGAACACGCCGCAGATCAGGGCCGAGGACAGGATCACGCCGAGGATCGTCACCGCCGTGCGCTTCTTGTTCAGCCGCAGGTGCTTGAGGGTGTAGGCGGTGAGGATGTTCATGGCCGCACCGCCTCGTCGCGCACGATGCGCCCGTCGCCGAAGGTGATGATGCGATCGGCCTGGAGCGCGATCTCGCGGTCGTGGGTCACCATGAGGAGCGTCTGCTGGTAGCGCTGATTGGAGAGCCGCAGGAGCGCGAGAATCTCCTTGGTGGTCGCGCTGTCAAGGTTGCCGGTCGGCTCATCGGCCAGGATCAGGGCGGGATTGTTGATCAGCGCGCGGCCGATCGAGACGCGCTGCTGCTGCCCGCCGGACAGCTGGCTGGGCAGGTGGCTGGTCCGGTCGGCGAGCCCGAGCGTGGCGACGATCTCGGCCAGCCGCGCCGGATCCAGCTTGCGCTCATCGAGCAGCAGCGGCAGCGTGATGTTCTCCTCGACGTTGAGGATGGGAATCAGATTGTAGAACTGATAGATCAGGCCGATCTGCCGGCGGCGGAAGATCGCCAGCTGCGTCTGGTCGAGCGCGCAGATGTCGGCGCCGTCGACGAGCACCTGGCCGGAGCTGGGCGTATCGACCCCGCCCAGGATGTGGAGCAGCGTCGATTTGCCCGAGCCGGACGCGCCGACAATCGCGACGAATTCGCCTTTCTCCACGCTGAAACTGACATCATCGATGGCGTTGATCTGCGTGTCGCCTTTGCCATAAACCTTGGAAAGATTGTTCACCGTGAGAATGTCCACGTGGCTCCTCCACAAAAGGGGATCCCCGCCGGCGGAGCGCGACGCTCAGCGCTGCATGCGGGGATCGTAGGTTGGATCGGGGTACATGGGCGGGCAGCCGTCGTCATCGGCGGCGGGGCGCAGCTCGTAGTGCCAGGGCTCATTGCCGTAGATCTGGCAGAGACCGTAGGCGGCGCCGCGCTCGGCCAGCCAGGCGATGGCATCGTAGCCGCCGAGATCGACCGCCTGGCCCGCCACGTGGGGCGAGGTGTCGGCGGCGGCGACCCAGCGGGCGGCCTCGGCCTCCGAGCCGTAGGTGGCGACCGCCTCGCGCAGCAGCTGGTCCTGGTAGGCGGGGGAGCGCCAGCCGCTGGCGACGAAAAACGGCACCCCGTCAGCGGCAGCGTCAGCCGCCGCCTGGCGCAGGGCGGCGCCCAGCGCGGGATCGAGGTTGGCGACGCCCGGCAGGTCGTCATCAAAGAGCGTCGCGCCGTCAGGGACGACGCCGTCGGCGGCGCCGGGCGCGTCATCGCCGGCGGCGCCGGGCGC
>DASWWB010000527.1:0-1657 GCA_036406115.1 Herpetosiphonaceae bacterium | reverse complement strand
AACCTGATCGCGAAAAGCGTCGAGACCGGCATCGCGCTGCATGAGGGGCGCATGTTCGGATGGGCGAATCAGCTGCTGGCGCTGTTCGCGGCGCTGGCGGTGCTGCTGCTGTCCGTCAGCGGGGCGGTGATGTGGTGGCGGCGGCGGCCGGCCGGGCGGCTGGGCGTACCCCAGATGCCGGCCTCGACGCGGGCCTGGCGCGGCGCGCTGGCGATCGTCGCCTTGATGGGCCTGATGTTCCCGCTGGTCGGCGTCTCGCTGGTGGCGGTGCTGCTGCTGGACTGGGCGGTGATCCAGCGCGTGCCGGCCCTGCGCCGCGCGCTCAGCTAGGAGATCGGAACGCGGGCGGCGGGAGCACCACCCCGCCGCCCACAACGCTATTGGACAATCACCACAGCGCTCATGCCGGTGCCGTCCGGCCCGCCGTGGAAGGCGCAGAAATAGGCGAACGTGCCGGGCTTGTCGAAGGTTTGGGCGAAGCTTTGGCCGGGGTTGAGCGAGCCGCTGTCGAAGCCCTCGTCGTCGGCGGTGACCGTGTGGGGGCGGGTGCCGGCGTGCTGCCAGGTGATCGTCGAGCCGAGCGGCACGCGGATCTCCTTGATCGCGAACTGATTGTCCTGGATGGGCATGCTCAGCTGCTGGGGCGGCATCTGCTGGAGCGGGTTGCCGGGCTGCTGGTTGGCGGGCGGCGGGGCCTGTTCGCCCTGGGCGGCGTTGTCGCCGGGCGCGGCCGGTGCGTCGGCGGCCGGCGGGAACAGCTCGACCGAGGCCATGAGCTGGGCGTGCTCGTAGGCGGTCAGCACGCCGCCCTCGCCGGGCACCGGGGCGATCGTCTCATCGGCGTTGGCGTCGAAGCCGCGCACCAACTGCTCGGCCTGGAGCACCAGCGCCTGGGCGTCAGCCTCGCTGGCGGCGGCGTCGGCGGCGCCGAGAATCTTCTTAGCCAGATCGACGATCGCAACGCTGCGCTGATGGCTGTTCTCGCCGGCGATCTGGACATGGCCGGAGTGCAGCTTGACCAGCTCGGTGGCGTCGCCGGTCTCGGCGGCGAGCTTGGCATGGTTGATCAGGCCGTCGATGTAGCCGTCGTTGGTGCCGTTGCGCAGGAGGCCGAAGCCGTCGCCGGGATTCTGGGTCTTGCCGTCGCCGCTGTGGTCGGCGAAATCCGGGCTCTTGGCGCCGACAATCATGTTGATGATATGTTCGGCGTGGACGCGCTCCAGGGCGAAATCGCCGGCCTGCTGGGCTTCGAGCAGGAACTGGCTGTGCTGGAGGACCAGATCGGACTGGGCGCGCAGGCCGAGGCCGAAGCCGATCTTCTCCGGCGTGTTGGGCACGCTGACCAGCAGGTGGCGAACGTGGACCAGCGCCTCGGGCGGGACGGCGCCGGCGAACAGCGCTGCGGCGGGCGGCGTGGCCGGCTGCGGATCGGCGGCCTCGGCGACCACCAGGCGGTCGAAGGCGGCGACGAGATTGGGCGCGTCGGGCAGGCTGAAACTGGCGTTGGGATTGGCGGGATCGATCAGGCCGAGCGGCTGGGCGGCCTCGCCGCCGACCGCCCAGAGGCCATAGGTTTTGCCGGGCGCGAGCAGCTTGCCGGCGGGATCGCGCAGCAGCAGGACCAGCTCGGCGGAGCGGTTGGCGCCGTCGCGCCAGC
>DASWWB010000526.1:0-7056 GCA_036406115.1 Herpetosiphonaceae bacterium | reverse complement strand
CGAATGGCGGGATCGGCACGGCAGGACCCGCCGCCGAACCAGCCGGCCAGCAGGCGCCGGGCAACGCATCGGCCGCCCCGCCGACGGCCACCGCCACTCCGGCCCCGACTGCGGTCCCCGTCCCGACCGCCACCCCGGCGGCGCCGCTGCGGCCGATCAACGTGCTGCTGCTGGGCCTGGACCGTCGCCCTGGCGAGACCGAAATCTCCCGCTCCGACTCGCTGATGATCATCCATATCGATCCGCTCTCGCCCTCGCTGGCGCTGCTGTCGCTGCCGCGCGATCTGTGGGTGACGCTGCCCGGCACCGAGCAATGGGTCAAGATCAACGCCGCCTACTCGCACGGCGAGGAGGCGGGCGGCCCGGCCGGCGGCGCCCAGGCGGCGAAAGCGACGATCGAGCAGGTGATCGCGCAGCCGATCGACTACACGCTGGTCACGACGTTCGAGGGCATGATCGGCATGGTCGATGCGATCGGCGGGATCGACATCAATGTGCCGCAAGCCCTGGTCGACACCAGCTTCCCCAACTTCGACTACAGCACCATGACCGCCCAGTTCGAGGCCGGCCCGCAGCCCATGGACGGCTTCTGGGCGCTGGTGTACAGCAGGACGCGCCATCCCGACAGCGATTTCCAGCGCATCCGCCGCCAGCAGCTGGTGTTGCTGGCGATGTTCGCCCGCCTGCAAGGGCTGGCGGATGCCGGCCAGCCGCCCGAGCTGGCCACCCTTGCGGCGCGGCTGCAAGGCTCGTTCGAGTACAGCGATCTCGATCCCGCCGAAGCGCTGCGGCTGGCGGGGGCGCTGGACGGGCTCGATCTGGCCGGCGTCCGCCGCGAGGCGATCGACCTCCGCTACGGCGCCGAGACCTCGACGATCGACGGCGCCTATATCATTATGCCGGACACCGCCGCGATCCAGCGCGTGGCGGCCGAGCTTTTTGGGAACTGATATGACGAAACCGCGCTATGATCGCATCCTGCCCCTGATCAGCCTGGTGGTGCTGGGGCTGATGGTGGTGTTTCTGCTGGAAGGCAGCCCCGACAATCCCCTGGTCGCCAGGCTCGGCGGCGATCTGCCCGTGATCTCGGTGGCCTGGATTGTCATCGCCATGCTGGCGGTGGTGATCAGCACCGGCGCCGACCTGCTGGCCCGCTCGCATCCCCAGCTTGAGCACAGCACGATGTTCACCCTGCCGGGCCGGCTCTCGCGGGTCGAGTTCGCGCCGCTGTTCTGGATCCTGCCTTCGGGCGTGCTGTTCGCCTCGTTCGCCTTTTTCCGCCTGTTTCGCGGCACGCTCCAGGGCGGCGCGTTCATCCTGGTGCTGCTGACGAGCGGCGGCCTGCTGACGGCGACGCTGGTCGCCCAGCACCACAGCCTCAACCGCGACGGGGAGACCCGCGAGCGGGCCAAAGTGGCGCTCCAGGCGATCACCTACGTCGTGGCTTTCGGCCTGTTCTCGGCAATCATGTACGGCGGTTTCCGCGTCCTCTACACGATGCCGCTAGTCTTCGTGGTGGCGGTGCCGCTGGCCTATCGCTCGATCGTGCGCCAGATCAACGACCGCGGCCGGCCGCTGGTGATCTCCACCAGCGTGGTCGGCGTGGTGATGGCCCAGGCCAGCGCGGTGCTCGGCTACTGGGGCGCGCCCTTTCTGATTCGCGGCACGCTGCTGCTGGCGGTCTTCTATGTTCTGGTCGGCCTGCTCCAGCACGCCCAGAACAACACCCTCGACCGGCGGATCAGTTGGGAGCTGGGCGGGCTCGGCGCGCTGGTGCTGGGCGTGCTGGCGGCGGCGACGCTCTGGTAGATCCGCCCGGCGCCCCGGCGGGCTCGATCGCGCGATGGAGCCGGTGCGGCGCCCCGTCTGCTATGCTGCTGCTCAAACGGGGGCGGCACAGGCGATCCATCGGTTAAAGCCACACGGCCCCAGACGGATTTTGGGTGCGAATCCCAAGGCCTCCACCACAGCACAACGCCCGCAGGCTCAGCCTGCGGGCGTTGTGCTACAATCGGCGCGCTGGCCGACCGGCGCCAGCGCCGCCATTTCGCGCCAAGGAGGGGTATGGAAGCTCCGCTCATCGCCCTGGCTAGCTCGTTGGCGATCACGCTGGCGATGCTGATCATCGCCCTGGTTTCCTGGCTGCGCATGCGGCGGTTCGTCCATGCGGCGGCCCGCGCCACCGGCACTGTGATCGGCTATGACGGAACCAATCGCAAGCGCAACGCCGCCAATCGCCCGCTTGTGCGCTTTGCGACCGACGCCGGCGCGCCGATCGAATTCCGCGATTTCTGGGGCGGCGAGGCGCCGCGCTTCCCGCTCGGCGCCCAAGTGCCGGTGCTGTACGATCCGCGCGACCCCGCCCGGGCGCGGATTTTCACCAAAGCCAGCGACCTCTATTTTATCCCCATGCTCCTGGGCGGCCTCGGCGGCTTGTTCGCGGTGCTGATGTGCGCTATGGCGGCGCTGATGGTCGTTGTCTTCCGCATGGCCGACGCGCCGCTCTGAGCGCCTAGGCCGGCCAGAGCAGATTAGCCACCGTGACGACAATCACCCCGACTAGGGCGCTGAGCGGCGCGCCCGCCAGCACGAAATCGCGGAATTGGTAGCCGCCCGGCCCGTAGATCAGCAGGTTGCCGTGGTGGCCGATCGGCGTCAGGAACGTCGCCACGGCGGCCATGGCCACGGTCACCACATACGGCTCCGGCGGGTGGCCGAGCGCCAGCGCCAGCGCCAGCGCCATCGGCGCGAACAGCGCGGTGGTCGCCGCGTCGGACATGAATTGGGTGATCACGCCCACCACGACGAAGATCGCCAGCAAAATGAGGTATTGCGGCCAGGCCCCGATCGCGTTTTGGAGCCAGCCGGCCAGCAGCGTCGAGATGCCGGTTTTCTGCATGGCGTGGCCGAGCGGGATGGCGCCGGCGATGAAAATGTAGATTCGCGAGTCAATCGAGCGATAGGCCTGGCGCGGCGTGACGCAGTTCGTCAGCACGACGGCCGCCGCGCCGGCTAGGGTGGCGATCTCCAGGCTGAGCAGGCCGAACGCCGAGATCAGCACGGTGATGATCATAATCAGCGCCACCAGCGGCGCCTTGCGCTGGGCGCGCCGCTCGCCATGGAACGGCACCAGCATCAGAAAAGCCGGATCGCGCTCGACCCGGCTCAGCGCCTCGTCGTCACCCTGGAGCACCAGCACGTCGCCGGCCTCCAGCTTGGCCTGCGACAGCTCCTCTTGGACGAAGCCGCTTTGCCGCCACAGGCCGAGCACGATCGGCCCGTAGCGCCGGCGGAAATCCAGGTCGCGCAGCGTGCGGCCGACGATATCGGCGTTGGGCGCGATGATCGCCTGCACCAGCTCCGGCTCCTCGCCGCCGTTGCTGGACAGCGGTGGCAGCCGGTCGCCGAATTTTTCGACAGCCTTCAGCTTGACGCCCGGCTCTTGGCGAAAGGCCGCCAGATCATCAGGCGCCGCCTGGACCATCAGGATGTCGCCGGCCTGGACGTGGTGGCGGGGCAGCGGCGCGCCCAGGCGCTGGCCGTTGCGCAGCCAGCCCACCACCGTGAAATGGAAGCGCCCGCTGGTTTTCAGCTCGACCAGGGTTTTGCCGATCATCTGCGACTCGGGCAGGATAGTCAGCTCGGTGAAGTAGGCGTCGATCTGGAAGCGGTTGACGATGTCGCCGCGGCTCTGGCGGGTCGGCAGCAGGAAGCGGGCGGTCAGCAGCACGAACAGCGTGCCGACGAACGAGAGCGCCAAGCCGATCGGCGCGATCGAGAAGACGCCGAGCGGAGGCCGGCCCGCCTCCTGAAGCGTCTCGCTGGCGACGAGGAAGGCCGGCGCGCCGATGATGGTGATCGTGGTGCCGAGCGAGGCGGCGAACGACAGCGGCATCAGCAGCTTGGAGGGGGCGATGTCGCGCTCGCGCGCCAGGGTCAGCGTGACCGGCAGCATCACGGCGGTGGTGGTGACGTGGTGCGTCACCGATGAGAACAGCGCCACCAGCGGCATGATCACCGCGATCATGCGATGGTAGGTCGCGCCGGCCAGCCGCCCGATCCAGCGCCCGATCCAATCCGCCAGCCTGGTCTGCTCCATCGCCCCGCTCAGCACGAAGATGCTGACGACGACGATCGCCGGCTCGCTGCCGAAGCCGGCCAGCGCCTCCTCGGGCGTCAGCACGCCGGTGATGGCCAGCGCCAGGACAATCAACACCGCCACCAGATCGTTGCGGATGCGCTCGGTGATGAGCACGGCGAACGACACCACCAGGATAATGACAAAGCTCCATTGTTGGGGGCCGAGTCCTGACATAGTCGCTCCTTGGCTACGAGAGTGCTGGTATGACCAAGCACGGAAGGGACCGTGGCTGCGCCTATTGTAGCCGGATTTGTGTTAAAGTAGCGCCGCACTTTGCACCGGTGGCCGCATGGCTGCCGAATCGCCCGCCGAGCCGCCGCTCCAGGCTGCGGCGCTGGGCCGGCTGATGTGAGATTCCCATGAACGCTTCAACGCAGAACAACGACCAACCTTTGCTGTTGCAGCGCCGGCCCTGGATCCTGGGCTTCGGCATGCTGCTGGCGGCGATCGGCGGCTTCATCAACACGATCTCGCTTTATCTGTTCCAGGTGCCGGTCACCCATGTCACCGGCGCGATCTCGCGGCTGGACCTCGACCTGGGGATCGCCGACTACGGCAACGCCCGGCTTTACGCCGCGCTGCTCGGCGGCTTCCTGGCCGGCGCCGTGCTGTGCGGCGTGATCATCGGCGGGAGCGCGCTGCCGCCGGGCCGGCGCTACGGCCTGACGCTGCTGCTGGTCGGCGCGATCGTCGCGGGCTCGACGTGGCTGCTGAGCCACCATCTGGCCGGCGGGCTGCCGGCGCTGGCGCTGGCCTGCGGCATGCAGAACGCAATGTACAGCTCGTACCACGGCCAGTTCATGCGCACCACCCACATGACCGGCACCGTGACCGATATCGGCGTGATGATCGGCCACTGGATCCGCCACCGCCGGGTCCAGGGCTGGAAGCTGCGCCTGCTGCTGGGGCTGCTGGGCGCCTTTTTCGCCGGCGGCCTGCTGGGGATGGCGGCGGCCCGGCCGCTCGGCGTCGGCGCGCTGTGGATCGCCGCGCTGCTGTGCTGCGTCGGCGGCGCCGCCTATTTCGCCCACAAATCGTCTTGGATCCGCCTGCCGCGCCGGCCCGGGGAAGCCTGAGCCGCGCGGCCTTTGCGAGACAGAGGATGCGATGATCGATGAAGCCTGCCCGTTCTGCCCGCCGCTGATCGAGCGTGAGACGATCTTGCTCGCCAACGATCGATGCCTGATGATTGCGACGATCGGCGACGGGCTGCCCGGCTCGGCGATGATCATCCCGCGCGCCCACCGGCCGACGGCTTTCGATCTGACCGACGCGGAGTGGGCGGCGACCTACGGGCTGCTGCGCGAGGCCCGCGAGCAGCTGGACCGGACGCTCGCGCCGGACGGCTACACGCTGGGCTGGAACTGCGGCGCCGCGGGCGGCCAGCATGTCTTCCACGCCCATCTCCACGTCATCCCGCGCTTCGCCGACGAGCCGTACGCCGGCCGCGGCCTGCGCCACTGGCTCAAGCAGCCCGCCAACCGCCGCCCGGCGCCGGACGAGGCCTAGCGGTGCTGGCCGCCCATCTGGTTCCCGGCTACCTGGCCGCCCGCGCTGCCAAGAGCGGGTGGCCGGCGGCATGGGGCTGGCGGCGGCGGGCGGCGCTCTGGGCCGTCGCCCTGGGCAGCACGGCGCTGCCGGACATCGATGTGGCCTACAACGCGCTGTTTCGCGGCTTTTTCAATCACAGCACGCTCTGGACGCACAGCCTGCTGCCCCACGCCGCGCTGGCGCTGATCTGGCTGGGCCTGCGGCTCGGGCGGATCTGGCGCTTCGGCCAGGCGCTGATTGGCCTGGCGGCGGCCGGCGGCCTGTCGCATCTCTTTTTGGATGCGATCTCCCACGGCACGCCGCTGCTGTACCCGTTTTCGCTCGACCCAATCGGCGGCGGCCCCGAGCGGGTCATTCGGGGCGGCGTGCGGGCCTATCTGACGGATCCGATTATCTTGTTTGAGCTGATCGCCTTGGGGTTCGCGGCGTGGCTGGCGGTTGCGGATGCGGGCTGGCCGGCGAGGGTGGTGCGGCGGTGGCGGCTGGGGATTGTCGGAGGGTGCGCGGTGGCCTGCGGGATGTTCTTGTGGCGGCTGCCGTACCTGCAACGCTGGTCGGGATTTTTTTAAGCAGGTACGGCGCCGGCGGCGGGGAGCGGATTCAGGCTTGCTCCGCGCCGGTTTTTTCGCGGTATACGCGCGACAGGCCTTCAAGCGTCGCCTGGCGTACAGCATCGTTGCCGGGTTTGAGCTTGAGGATCGTGATCTGCCTGGCAATCTCATCCGCGGACCAGGAGCGCGCAATCGCGCCCACGCGCTCCGCGTATGTGAACAGCTCATCGTGACCGTGCGTCACCGATGCCACCGACTGCCCATGCATGGCCATCACCTCCTTAAGAACGGTAAATCTTACTACGTACTATAGCAAAGGATGCCAATGAATGCAATTCCTGATTCGCCTGGCGGGCGCTGGCGGCGCGTGCTGCTAGCGCTGGATGGGCTGTCGGTGGGCGATGCGCTTGGCGGCTTTTTCGAGGGCTCGGGCGGCAAGGGGCCGCGGCGGATCAGCGAGCGCCAGCCGCCGGCCGCGCCCTGGCGCTGGACCGACGACACCCAGATGGCGCTGGCGGTAGCCGAGTCGCTGCGGGGCGGCGCGGTTGACCAGAATCTGCTGGCGGCGCGGCTGGCCGCCCGCGACGAGCGCGCCCGCGGCTACGGCCTGGCGACACGCAGCCTGCTGGGGAAGATCCGCGCCGGGGCTGACTGGCGCGGGCTGGCGCCGGCGGTCTTTGGCGGAACGGGATCGTGGGGCAACGGCGCGGCCTCGCGGGCGGCGCCGGTCGGCGCCTGGTTCGCCGATGATCCTGCTGCGGCGGCGGCGCAGGCGGCCCGCTCCAGCGCCGTGACCCACGCTCATCCCGAGGC
>DASWWB010000525.1:0-3780 GCA_036406115.1 Herpetosiphonaceae bacterium | reverse complement strand
CACGAGCAGGCGGTCCAGGCCTGGATGCAGCAGGCCGCCCTCAAGCGCCGCGCCGCTGGGTTCTTCCAGGCCCATCGTTCCTGGCGCGCGCAGCGTCGGCTCGATCCCGACAAGGGGTATCCAGGCCTGCGCTATGTCATGCTGCACACCTTCGCCCATGGCCTGATGCGCCAGCTGGCGCTGGAGTGCGGCTATGCCGTCGCCAGCATCCGCGAGCGAATCTACGCCCTGGAGCCCGATGCGCCAGACGGGCCGATGGCGGGCATCCTACTCTACACCGCCGCCCCGGATAGCGAGGGCACGCTGGGCGGCCTCGTCAAGCTGGGGGAGCCGGAGGAGCTGGGGCCGCATCTGGATCGGGCGCTGGAGAGCATGCAGCTGTGCGCGTCGGATCCGCTCTGCGCCGAGCATGCGCCCGACCAGGAGCCGCCGACCCTTCACGGCGCCGCCTGCCACGCCTGTCTGTTTGCGCCAGAAACCTCGTGCGAGCGCGGCAACAAGTACCTCGACCGCTCGCTGGTCGTGCCCACCATTGAGCAGCCAGATCTGGCCTTCTTCCGGAGCCAGCCATGAGTCCGCTGCCACCCGCCCTGCTGGAGCAAATCGCCACCGCTGCGGCGGCCATCCCCCAGCCGTTGGCGCTCGCGGTCGCCGGCGCCCTCCGCCAGGTGCCGGCTAACGACTGGGGCGCGCGGCGGCGCGCTGCCATCCAGGTGCTGGCCCAGGCGCCCGCCGCCGCCGTCATCGGCACGCTCCTCGATAGCTGGCAGCGCGCCGCCCCAACGGCGACCGCGACCGAGGTGGCGGCGGCGCTGGAGGCCGCTGCCATCGCCATTGGGCGCGAGCGCCAGCGCCAGACGACCGAGCTGGTCTGGACGGGGCCATCCAGCGGACTGCCGCTGCGCAAAACGCGCCAGGCGCTGATCGAGGTGATCCAGGCGGCCCAGCGCGAGCTGCTGATCGTGGCGTTCGTGGTCTATGATATCGATGATGTGGCGGCGGCGCTGCGGGCCGCAACCGCCCGCGGCGTCGCAATCACGCTGGTGATCGAGACGGTGGAGCGTCACGGCCGGCCCGCCTTTGACCGGCGCCGCGCGCTGGGCGACCAAGCGGCCCAGCACTGGATCTTTTATGAGTGGCCGCTGGTCAAGCGGCCCCTGGAGGGCCAGCAGCATGGCCTGCTGCATGCCAAGTTTGCGGTCGCCGATCGCCAGGTGCTGCTGGTCTCCAGCGCCAATCTGACCCAGCACGCGCTTGATCGGAATATGGAGCTGGGGGTTTTGATTCGCGGGGGACCCACGCCAGGCACGGCCGTCGATCACGTGCGGGAGCTGATTGCCCAGCGGACACTGGTGCGGCTGTAGCCAGGGCGGATGAGCAGGGGGTGTCTGGGGTCCCGGCTGATCTATCCAGCGTCTGCGCGCAGCGGACAATCTGGTATACTCAGCCCCTCATTGAGCACGAAGGACACGTATGGCCTATCTTATCTGGCAAATCGAAGCCCGCTCGCCACTCCCGGACCAGATCGCCCGCGCCGCAGAGGCGTTCCACCTGCGGATGGGCAGCCCGGCCACCCATCTGGTTGTCCATCACGCCGACCATGAGCGAATCACGGCGGTCACCCCGCTGGCGCAGATCGTCACCGAGTCGAGCGCCGCGACCGGCACGGTCAATCCGGGCATGTTTTGGATTGGGACGCCCGCCTAGCCCCATGCGGAGAACGACGGAGAGGAGCGCGGGCCGCCAGGCTGGTCGCGCTGGAATCGTGATCGGTCGCAGCGCGCCGGGGGTCGCGGGGCTTGCCCCGCAAACCCGACCGCACGGTCTTCACGATCATCGCAGGAGGAGGCGCGATGGAGCAGCCATGCAGCCAATGTGGCAACATCCTCCCGGCCTGGGCGAATGGGGTTTGCCAGGTCTGTGCCCGGATTGACGCCGAGGCTCAGCGCTATGGCACCGCCCGGCCATCCCGCTCGCGGCGCTCGTTGGATCTGGATCTTCCCCTTGATCATGATCGGCTGCCGTCCATGCCGCCCACCGCAGCGCCCGCAGATGCCGGAGACGCCGGCTTCCGGGCGCAGCTCCACGGGATTAATCGCTTCCTCACCGCCGTCTATGGGCGCCCGGTCCTCCTCAGCCAGCTTTTGCGCGCGCAGGGACTGGCGCCGGCGCAGCTTGACGCCTGGCGCGCCGACCACGCCTGGATGGCCGGCTACGTGGAGCGGGTGGTCGCCCACCTTGCGGCGCTGTGGACCGCCAGCGCGCCAGCCGCCCCCGTCGCGGTGCTGTGGGCCTGGTATGGCATCGGGCGGCCCCAGCTCCGCACCCCAGCCCTCATTGCCGATGCCCTCGGCCTCTCCTTCACGACCGTTGTGCAGGCCCACCCCGCCGTGCTCGCCGCCCTCCAGCAGCCGGCGGGCCGGGCTGCCCTGGAGGCAGGCCTTGCAGCAGCCGCCACTGGTCCATCGACCGTCGCCGACCATGCCTCGCGCGAGGCCGGCGACGGCTAAGCAGCAGCGGCTGCCAGGTGGCCGGCAGATGGCAGTGCCGCTCGCCGATGTGCGTCTCCTGGCGGATTGAACGGGGCGTGATGGCGCTGTCAGCGCGGGCGCAGAGCTGTCGATCGGCAGTCCCGGCACCCGGAGAAAGGCACGCCCGGCTCAATGCGCGCGGCCAGCGGCAGCGGTTGCATTTCTAATTGAGATCCAGTATCATACGGCGCATCGAATTGGCTCACCTGCAAAGGACTGCTATGACGGTGTTGTCGCCCGCCCAGATTCGTTGGCAAACCGTTCAGCGTCGGCTTAGGCTGTTGTTCGTCCCGCTCATCAGCATTCTTGGTCTCTGGCTCGCCAGTGGGTTCCTCGTCCCGGCTAGCTTGCAGGTGCGTTCGGCGCAGCTCCAAGGGCTCGTCACCACCTTCCTGGGAATCTTCATCGAGGCCCTGCCGTTCTTGCTCGCCGGCGTGATCGTGTCCAGCCTGATCGCCCAGTTCATCACTCCCGCGCACATCGCCCGCTGGGTTCCGCGCAACGTCGTCGTTGCCACCCTGATGGGCAGCCTGCTCGGACTAACCTTCCCCGTCTGTGAGTGCGGCGCGATCCCCACCAGCCGGCGGCTGGTGCGCAAAGGGGCGCCGCCGGCCATGGGCCTCGCCTTTGCCATGGCGGCCCCCGTGGTCAATCCGATTGTGCTGATCTCCACCACCGTCGCCTTCGCCGATTGGCGCTGGGCCGCCGCCCGCGTGGGCTTCACCATCGTGATCGCCGTCCTGATCGGCCTGATCCTCGGCGCCGGCATCCCCCCCGCGCAGGTGCTCGCCCCAGCGGCGCTGGCGCACGACACCGCCCCCCATGACCACGGCCCGGCCTGTGATCACGACCATGGCCATGACCACCGCCACGAATCCCCCCAGGACCGCTCCTGGCTGCGCGCGCTCGTCACGCATGGCAGCGGCGAGTTGTTCGAAATGGCGCAGTATCTCGTCATCGGCGCGCTGCTCGCCGCGCTCATGCAAACCTTCGTGCCCCAGCAGGCTCTTGTGGCCCTCAACGGCAGCGCGCTCGGCGTCACGGCCCCGCTTGTCGCCATCCTGCTGCTGATGGGCGTCGCGGTCTTGCTGTCGGTCTGCTCCACCGTCGACTCCTTTCTCGCCCTGGCGTTTCTGGGGATCTTCCACCCTGGGGCGATCATGGCATTTCTCATCTTCGGCCCGATGATTGACATCAAAAGCACCCTCATGCTGACGTCGACCTTCCGCAAGCCAGCAGTCGCCGCCAT
>DASWWB010000524.1:0-1628 GCA_036406115.1 Herpetosiphonaceae bacterium | reverse complement strand
GCCACCTCCCCCAGCGCACGTGTGCCGACGACCAGTCCAGCGCGCGGATCTGATCGATCATCTCCAGACGATGCGGGACGACCGTCGCGGTTGCTGGCCGGAGCCGCCGACCACGGGGTCAGCACGCGGCTGGGCTCTCATCAGCAGCGCGGCCGCGCTCCGATGCATCCAGTGGATCGTGAGTGCCCGCTGGCAGCTGCCCCGCACGGCGGACACGCCGGAGCCGCGGTTGGTGTGCGGCACGTGGTCTCCGTGCCCCAGCGACCACGTGCCCTGCGCCCGCTGCTGGACGTGCGGTGCTGACGGATCGTCGCCCTCCCTAGGGCACGCCGAGCAAGGCCATCAGCTCCTGCGCGGCCGCCCCGCCAGCTCGATTGGCGCCAATGGTTGAGGCGGAGGGGCCATACCCGACCAGGTGGACCCGCGGATCCCACCACGCCTCTGGTCCCCATGCCCGCTCTGGTGTCCCGTGGTGGTCACGGGGCGATGCGAGATCGGCAGGACGTTGGGGGCGGTGGCGGCGGCACGACCATGCGTCCGGCTCACGGTGCGTGTGCGCGTCTGGCCGCTGCGCCGCGCGCGGATTCCAGACCTGATGGCAACGGGCGCGCCGGCGTGCGCGTTCGACGGCGACGCGTGGATGGGCACGCCGGTCGCCTGGCTGCCTGCCCAGACGGGTACTGGCCTACCCACCCCATGTGCTGATGTGGTACCAGATCGTGGTATGTTCACGCTGGTGCGGCACCGTCGGTGGCGGCTTCCAAGTAGGTGGGTGGCAGCGCCGGACTGGTGAGTGGGATGCGCGATCGCTGCACCAGCACGCTGATGATGGTGGCGATGTGCTGCTGGGTGACGGCGGGCGGCGTCGGATGCGCAAGGGCAGCAAAGGTGTCGGCGAGCATACGCAGGATGGGCAGAAACGGATCCGCCGCCTCGCGGCGGAGCGTAGCGACGACCACGTCGCGGAGATAGCCGCCACTGGCCTGGATGGCCTGATCTGCGGGGAGCTGCCGCACGAGGGGGGGCAGGCCTGGTGCCGTCTGCGTATAGCAGCACAGTGTACTGCTGAGCGCGCCATTGAGAGCGGGCGCCCATACCGTGATCGGGGTCTTGTCGAGGATCGCGGCCACGACTTCGCACCAGAGACTAAGGCTGGCAATCATGAGGTCATCGGTGGCGGGCCAGAGTCCGGTTGCTGGGCTGAAGACGTGGACGAGGTGGGCCCAGAATGCCGACGTGTCAGTGGCGGACGGCGGGTGGGAGAGCCAGCGCTGGAGTGGCCCGACCCCCGCTGCCGCTCGCTCCAGCTGATCAAGACTGATGCGCTCACGCGGTGGCGTCCAGCCAGGAAGCTCCTCCTTCAGCTCCCAGCCACGTCCCTGCTGGCGCGTGACGAGCCATGCCCGGCCATTGGTTGCGACGGCCCAGGCTGCCCCCAGCACCAGGGCATACCCCTGCGCCTGGCGCAGCGCAGCGGGGAGGTCTCCGTCCTCAATCCGTTTGCATTCGACCACCAGCCAGGGCGCCTGGTCGTGCGTGACCACAATATCGGCCCGGTGGGTGCGGTGGCCGAGCCGAACGGGGTGCTCGATCGTGATTGCTGGAATAGGGATGTGGGCGAGGGCCAG
>DASWWB010000523.1:0-2438 GCA_036406115.1 Herpetosiphonaceae bacterium | reverse complement strand
CCGCGCTCGCCGCCGCCGCCGCCCGCCGCGAGCAGCGCAACGATCAGCGCATCCTGCTCAGCCTCCATCACATCACCGCTGTCTCGGCCACCGCCGAAAGCTTGGAGCCCATCCTGGAGACCATCTACCAGGAGACGGTCGATCTGATGGGCGTGACCGGCTTCGTGGCGGTGCTCTACGAGCCGCACACCAACTCGCTTTGCTTCCCGCTGCGCTACGATCGCGGCGAGCGCTTCGGCGAGACCCGCATCCCCTTCGATCCCGAGCAGAGCGTCACCGCCTGGATGATCGCCAACCGCCAGTCGATCCTGCGCCGCGACACGCTGGTCGAGCCCTTCCCGGTCAATATCCAGATCTTCGGCGACGGCGCCACGCCGCGCTCATGGCTCGGCGTGCCGATGATCGCGCAGGGCGAGGTGATCGGCGCGCTGTCGCTCCAAAGCTATGAGCCGAATGTCTTCGACGAGGATGACGAGCGGCTGCTGACCCAAATCTCGCAGCAGGCGGCGGTGGCGATTCTCAACCACCAGGGCCGCGCCGCCTACCAGCAGCGGCTCAAGGAGCTGACGACCTTCAACGATCTCAGCAAGGAGCTGAGCGCCCACGTCGCCGACACGCCGCTGCCGGATCTGCTCGAAGCGATCCGCGTCAGCCTCGGCGCGCTGCTCGACACTGATCATTTCTACATCGCGCTTTGCAACGAGACCAAGCAGCACATCACCTTCCCGCTGGCGACCGAGCACGGCGAGCGCAAGGCCTGGCGCGACCGCCAGTCCGGCCCGTACCTCTCGGAGCATGTGCTGGCGGAGGGCCGCCCGGTGCGGATCAACGGCGACATCCCCGCCTACATGGAGCGCAACGGCATGCAGTCGATGGGCACGCCGGCGGCGGCCTGGCTCGGCGCGCCGATCTGGATGCGCGGCAAGGCGGTCGGGGTGATGGCGGTCCAGGCCTTCGAGGAGGGCGTGACCTACAGCGAGGAAGACGAGCGCCTCCTGGTCGCCGCCGCCGCCCAGGCCGCCGGCGCCATTCAGATCAGCGCGATGCTGACCGAGGAGCAGCGCCAGCGCCGCGAGATGGCCGAGGCCAATCAGCGCCAGGCCCAGTTGCTGGAGATGATCCGCGAGATCTCGACGCCGGTCATCCCGATCCTGGCCGGCGTGCTGGTGGTGCCGATGGTCGGCACGATCGACTCAAGCCGCGCCACCCAGATCATCGACAGCCTGCTGGCCCAGGTCGCCGCCCTGCGCGCCCAGGTCGTGCTGCTCGACATCACCGGCGTCCCGATCGTCGACACCGGCGTCGCCAACTATCTGCTCCAGGCGATCCGCGCCACCCAGCTGCTCGGCGCCCAGTGCGTGGTCGTCGGCATCCGGCCCGAGGTCGCCCAGACGATCGTCGGCCTGGGCGTGGACCTGGGCCAGGTGGCGACGCTGGCCGACCTCCAGGAGGGCGTGCGCTACGCCCTCGGCCTGCGCGGGCTCAAGGTGGTGCCGCGATCGTGATGCGCCTCGTGTTCGATCTGCGCATCCTCGACGACCACTTCCCCGGCATCGCCCGCTACGGCTATGAGCTGGCGCTGGCGCTGGCCCGGCTGCCCGGCGGCCCCGAGCTGATCTGCGTCCTGCCGGCGGCGCCGCGCACCAGGCTCGATCTGGCGCCGCTGCGCGAGGCCGCCGCCTGGGTCCCGTCCTCGGCGGCGGTCTTCGGCCTGGGCCAGCACCGCGAGATCGGCGCGCTGCTGCGGCGGCTGCGGCCCGACGCCGCGCTGTTCCCCTACTATGTCCGGCCGCTCTGGGCGCCCTGCCCGGCCCTGACGGTCATTCACGACACGATCTCCTGGCGCGCGCCCGAAAGCTTCGCGCCCGCCACCAGGCTCCAGATCCGCCTGCTGCACCATCTGGCGCTGGCCCGCTCCGCCCGCGTGCTGACGGTCTCGCGCTCGGCGGCGGCGGATCTGGCCCAGTTTTACTCAGTCGATCCCCGGCGCATCACCGTGACCTCCGAGGCCGCCGCGCCCCAGTTCGCGCCGCCGCCGCCGGAGCGGATCGCCGCGCTGCGCGCCCGCCACGGCCTGCCCGCGCGCTACGTCGCCTACCTGGCCTCGGACAAGCCGCACAAAAACATCAGGCTGCTGCTGGATGCCTGGGCGCGCGCCGAGACCGGCGATGTCGGATTGGTGCTGGGCGGCCGCTGGTTCGATCCCGCCAGCGAGGAGCTGCTGGCGGCGCCAGGCTTGGCCGGGCGGGTCTGGCGGCTCGCCGACGTGCCCGAGGCCGAGCTGCCCGCGCTCTACGGCGGCGCGCTGGCCCTGGCCTTCCCCTCGCGCTACGAGGGCTTCGGCCTGCCGGCGGTCGAGGCGATGGCCTGCGGCGCGCCGGTCCTGGCCGCCGATCGCTCCTCGCTGCCCGAGGTCGTCGGCGACGCGGGCCTGCTGC
>DASWWB010000522.1:0-3931 GCA_036406115.1 Herpetosiphonaceae bacterium | reverse complement strand
CTGAGCGATGGTCGCTCAGCGCCCGTCGCGCTTTCGTGCGGCATGGGCCGGCGCTAGTGGCTTGATTCGGCGCCGGCGGCCGGCAGCTCGACCAGCTCGATCAGCACGCCGGCGGCGGCTTTGGGATGGAGGAACGCGATCCGCGTGCCGTGGATGCCGGGGCGCGGCACGCGATCGATCAGCCGGGCGCCGGCCTGCTCCAGCGCCGCCAGCGCCGCCTCGATATCATCGACCTCGTAGGCGACGTGGTGGACGCCCTCGCCGCGCTCGGCCAGGAACTTGGCGAAGGCCGCCTCGTCGCTGGTGGGTGTGATCAGCTCCAGCAGCGCCCCGCCAACCCGGGCGACCGCCACCGCCATATGGCGCTCCGGCAGCTCAATCCGCTCCCACTCGGCCATGCCGAACAACGCCCCGTAGAGCGCGACCGCCGCGTCAAGATCGCGCACCGCCAGGCCGAGATGATCGATCCGTTTCAACAATGGATGCTCCACAGCCCCCCCGTTCAATCATTGCGATTCAAGACCGCGCCCGCCTTGCCGACGCTCTGGACCGAGCGCGAGCTGCCGACGCTGCGCACCGAGCGCGAGGAGCCGATGCTCAGGATCGAGCCCGAGGAGCCGATGCTCAAGATTGAGCCGGCGCTGCCGATGCTGAGGATCGAGCCGGCGCTGCCGATGCTCAAAATCGAGCCCGAGGAGCCGATGCTCAGGATCGAGCCGGCGCTGAACAGGCTGTAGGCGCTCAGAAAGCTGAACATGCTTTTCAGACAAAGCAGGCAATACGCGCCGCCGACACTCCAAATCGTTTTCCGTGACATAGCACCTCCCGCGTTCGCGTCCGATCGGCGCCAGTGTAGCACAAGCCGCTGGCCCCGGTTTTGCTTGATGGATGGAGACGCCGCGAGCGGCGCTTGGCGGCCATGCGTGCGCGGCGAGGGCCTCTGGTATAATGGAGCAGATGTCAAAGCCGACACTGCTCCCGAGCGTGTTGGCTTTTTTACGGGGTCCTATGATCGATCAACCATTGCGGATTTTGTATCTCGCCTCCGAGATCGAGCCGTTCGCCCGCACCGGCGGCCTGGCGGAGGTGGCGGGCGCCTTGCCGCGGGCGCTGCGCGGGCTGGGCCACGACGTGCGGGTCTCGCTGCCGTGCTACGGCCACATCAGCGCCGAGCGCTGGGGGCTGCGGCAGGGCGCCCAGGGCGTGCCCGCCGAGCTGACTGTCGAGCTGGCGGGCAGCGCCGAGACCGCCGGCGTGCTGGTCGGCGAGCTGCCGGGCAGCGACGTGCCGGTCTGGCTGATCGACAACCAGCGCCTGTTCGGCGCGCCCGAGCTGTACCTGGGCGACCAGGACGCCGAGCGGTTCATCTTCTGGGCGAGAGCGGCGCTGGAGGCGGCGCGGCGGAGCGGCTGGCAGCCCGACGTGATCCACGCCAACGACTGGCACGCGGCGATCGTCGCCAACTGGCTGCGCACCAGCCTGCGCCGCGACCCGTTTTTCCGCGACAGCGCCTCGCTCTACACCATTCACACCCTGGCCTATCGCGGCATCTTCGGCCAGCGGGTGCTCCAGATCGCTGGCGTCGCCGAATACGGCTTCCTCGCCCATCCGGCGCTGCCGCACCTGGCCCGCGTGGTTGACTTGATGAGTCGCGGGATCTATTATGCAGACATTATCAACACCGTCAGCCCGACCCACGCCCGCGAGATACTCACGCCGGCCTTCGGCGAAGGGCTGGACCCGCTGCTTCGTGATCGGCGCGACCGTTTGTTTGGCATCTTGAACGGAATCGACCCCGAGCGCTACAATCCCGCCGCCGACCCCCAGATCGCCGCCCCCTACGACGCGGCCGACCCGGCAGGCAAGGCGCGCTGCAAAGCCGCGCTCCAGGAACGGGCCGGCCTACCCGCCGAGCCCGGAACCCCGCTGCTTTGCTTCATCGGCAGGCTCAACGACCAGAAGGGCTTCGGGCTGCTGCAATCGGCGCTGGAGCCGCTGCTAGCCCATCAGAAGGCCCAAGTGATCGTGCTCGGCACCGGCGAGGAGCGCTACCACCACTGGCTGGCCCACGCCGAGGCCAAATATCCCCACGCCGTCAAGGCCTACCTCACCTTCGACGACGACCTCATGCGCCAGTGCTACGCCGGAAGCGACCTGCTGGCCATGCCCTCGCTGGTCGAGCCCGGCGGCACCAACCAGCTCATCGCCCAGCGCTACGGCACGCTGCCGCTGGTCCGCGCCACCGGCGGCCTGGCCGACACAGTGGAAAATATCGATATGCAGGCGGGCACCGGCACCGGCTTCGTCTTCGCGGAGCCCGAGACCCAGGCCCTGTACGGGACGCTGCTGCGGGCGCTGGAGCTGTACCGCAACCCGGAGATCTGGCAGGCGGCCATGGGACGGGCCATGCGCGCCGACTGGTCCTGGCGCCGCACCGCAGAGGAGTATGATGATGTATACCGGCGGGCACTGGCGAGCAGAAAGGCGCGCCGCCCACGCTCGAGCTACGGAGAAAGCTGATTCGCCAAGGAGATGCAGGTAGATGCAATCAAAACACCGTCCGGGGCAGACCGCCAAGCACCACGACCGCGGCCCACTCTCCGCAGCTGCGATTGATGATCTGCCCGCGCTGGTGGCGGCCCTCCCCCCGCCGCTGGCCGAACGCTGGCAGCGGCTCTTCCACCTTGAGGTCAGCAAAGGCACGCTCAATCCGCCGGACCGGATGCAGGCCTGGATCGAGCGCTCGTTCGGCAGCGTCGAGGCCGTCCTCCACCAGCAGGTGGTGCGGGTCACCAACCGCCTGACGCTGGAGGGCGCGGCCTTCAACCCGCTGCGCGGCCAGCGCCCCCAGCAGGGCCGCTACCAGTCCGATATCGACCAGATCATCGCCGCCACCGCCGGCGCCCAGGACGACTCGGGCTTCTGCGCCCCCGAGAGCGGCACGCCCGAGGATATTTTCGGCCGCGTCCGCGGCCGCTACTGCCTCACCGCCTCCAACATCGCCAAATACGACGGCTGGCACGGCGTCCTGATTTTCGACCAGCACCACCCGCTCTCGCTCACCAGCGACCGGATCGAGGATTACATCCACACGGCGCTGCGCTGGTTCGACGCGGTCCACACCGCCGATCCCGCCGCCCTCTACCCGTTTTTCATGTGGAACTGCCTGTGGCGCTCCGGCGCCTCGGTGATCCACGGCCACGCCCAGATGTCGATGGCCAGCGGCATGGCCTATCCCAAGATCGAGGCCCTGCGCCAGGCCGCCGAGCGCTACGGCCAGCAGACCGGCCAGGGCTACTTCGACCATCTCTGGTCGCTGCACCAGGCGCTCGGCCTGGCGCTCCACATCCCCGAGCCGCAGCTGGCAGGCTATGTGTCGCTGACGCCGGTCAAGGAGAAGGAGGTCGTGCTGTTCGGCAATGATCCGATCGGCCTGGCCCGCAGCCTCTACCAGGTGATGGATTGTTTCATCGCCGAGCTGGGCGTCCAGAGCTTCAATGTCAGCCTGGTGCTGCCGCCGCCCGCCGACACCGCCGAGTCGTGGGAGGCGATGCCGATCATCGCCCGCATCGTCGACCGCGGCGATCCCAACAGCCGGGGCTCCGATATCGGCGCGATGGAGCTGTACGCGACGCCGATCATCAGCAGCGATCCCTTCGCGGTGGCCCGGGCCCTGGCCGGCCGCTTCCCCTAGGCTCGCGCCGCGCCGACCCGCCGGCTCCGCGCACGCCCCCGGAGCCGGCATGCCAGACGGCGATGCTTCTGCTATACTCCGAGTCAGCCGCGTGAGTGCGCCGGTCCGGCGACGCGGCCCCCGCTGACACTGAGAGGAGCCACGCAGATGACATCAACCACATGTGCCCGCTGTCTGCTATTGATCTGTGCCGCCCTGCTGCTGGCCGGCGCCCCCGCCGCCCGCGCCAGCCACGGC
>DASWWB010000521.1:0-5816 GCA_036406115.1 Herpetosiphonaceae bacterium | reverse complement strand
CCGCTGGCGGCTCCTGTCCCGGACCATGCCCCGCCGCAGCGGTTCAGTGGTGCGGACGCGGAATGCTCGGTCGCTTAGCGCAGGCACGCGACAACGGCCGCCGCCAGGTTTGACGCCCGCGGTTCGCCAATCCGGAACGACCACCGATTTGTGATATAGCCAAAGCCCACTCGCGCCTCGGGATCGCCAAACGCCACCGATCCGCCAGAGCCGGGATGCCCGAAGGAGCCCGGCCCGACCCAGGGCATCGGGGGGCAGGATCGCCAAAATCCCAGCGACATGTTGAACGAGCGATTGGCCGGAAGGTCGAGCCCCGGCGGCAGCCCGTGCATCCGCGTCGTGTCGGTTTGGACCGTTGTCATGCGCGCGACCGTCTCCGGGGTCAGCAGCCGCACGCCGTCAACCTCGCTCACCATGGCCGCGTACATCCGGGCCAGCGACCGCGCGTCGGCGAACATGTTCGCGCCGGGGGACTCGCAGGCGCGCCACTCCCGGGAGGTGATGTAGCCGCTGGCGGGATCGAGACCGCCGCCAAGGACGCCGGCGCGGGCCTGGACGGAGTCCGCCCCCCACACCGCATTCACCCAGGCGACCACTGTCTCCTCGGGGAGGCCGAGGTTCTCAACCATCCCGGCAATCATCTCCTCCAGCGTGAACGGTTTGGCATACTCCACGGTGGCGACGTGCGGTTCGTACGCCTCGGGCAGGCCAATCCAGGCGCGCAGCCGGAGCGGCGCCGCCACCTCCTCGGCGAAAAAGGTGCCCAGCGACCGGCCCGTGATCCGGCGCACCACCTCGCCGACCAGATAGCCGAACGTGACGCTGTGGTACACGTGCTCGGTGCCTGGCTCCCACTCCGGCCGCTGAACCTCAAGGGCTCGGATCACCGGATCCCAGTCGCAGACCTGCGCGAAGGTCAGCGGGCCGTCGACGCACGGCAGCCCCGCCTGATGCGACAGCAGCCAGCGCACCGGCAGCCGGCCCTTGCCCGCCTGGCCAAACTCGGGCCAGTAGGTGGTGACGGGCGCATCGAGATCGAGCAACCCGCGCTGCACCAGCAGATGGGCGCAGAGGGCCGTCGCGCCCTTGGTGGTGGAGGCGACGGCGGAGATGGTTGGCTGCTCCCAGAGCCGGTCCGCCTCACGGTCGGCATATCCTCCCCACACATCGACTACCGGCCGCCCGTCCACATAAACGCAACATGCCGCGCCGGTTTCTCCGGGGCTGCCGCCGGGCTGCTCGGCGAAGTTCGCGCGGAAGACATCCGCGACCGTCCCCCATCCCTCCTCGACATGACCTTGGATCGGGAGTGTGCTGTTGCTTGCCATCGCGCTGTGCCGCCTTTCTGCGAGTTGGCGCATGCGCGGCGAGGGGCTTTTCGGCCGGACCGCGCTATGCTACAATGTTTTCATCTTGTATATCAAGTAAAAACAAGATTATTTACTTGATATACAAGATATTAATCGAAAAATCACTAGAAAGTCAAGTTAAATAACTTTAAGGGGAGTGCGCAACCATGGGCATCGATTCAGAGGAGCCGGCGCTGGCGGGCGCTGCGCGGCTGGCAGCCGAGCTGCGGTCCGGCTATGGGCTGGGGGCGACCTTTTTCCGGGCGGCGGCTGCCAGCAGCGGATTGGCGGATACGGACATCCAGGTGCTTGATCTGCTGGAGCGCACCGGTGCGGTGACCGCTGGCCAGCTGGCCACGCTCATGGGCCTCACCACCGGCACCTTCACGGCGATCCTCAACCGCCTCGAAAAGGCCGGCGTGGTCTGCCGGGAACGCGACCCCCAGGATGGCCGCCGCGTGATTGTGCGGCGCACGCCGCGCTCGGACGGCGCGCCGGATCCCGGCGCGCTGTTCGCCGCCCTGGAGACGGCGTGGTCGGCCATGGCGGCGGATTATGACGACGCGCAGCAGGCCATGCTCGTGGCGTTTCTGGACCGCAGCAATCAGCTGGCGCGGGAGGAAATTGGCCGGCTGCGCGGGGAGGCCGGCCACGACGAGGGGGAGTTTTCGACGCCGCTGGCGGGCTGGCAGCGCGCCCAGCTGGCTGTTCATGCCGAGGGCGTGCAGCTGAGCGTGCGCGCGGCGGATCTTGCCGGCGCCCTCTATCAGGCCCGGTTTACGGGACCGGCGCCCGATGTGAAGGTCACCGCCGCAGGGGTGACGATCCGCTACCCGCGGCGGCTGTGGGGGCCGGGGAAAGAGCCGCTGGGAGCGGAGATTCTCCTCAACACCGCCATCCCCTGGGGGATTGCGCTCCAAGGCGGCGGCGCGGAGATGACGGCCAGCCTGGGCGGACTGGATCTGCTGGAGCTGGAGGTGCGCGGCGCCGGGAGCGCTGTGCAGATTGAGCTGCCGGCGCCCATCCGCGCGGTGCCAATTGGGCTGCGCGGCGGCGGGTCGGCCTTCACCGTGCGGCGACCGCGCGGGGTTGCTGCGCGCGTCCAGCTGAGTGGCTGGGGGACTGGCATCGCGTTCGATGATCAATCGATGAGCGAATTGGGGAGCGCCAGGGAGGTGCAAAGCCCGAACTATCACGGCGCGCACCAGCGCTATGATCTGGCGCTGGCGGGCAGCGGCAGCATGCTGACGGTGACTGCGGAGTAGCGCCCGGGATTGGCTCGTTGCGGCCCTAGCGCCGCCCCAGCCAGCGGCAGACGGTGGCGGCGTAGTCAGCGTAGTCGGCGCCGAACCGTCGGGCCAGATAGCGCTCCTCAGGCGCAACGAGCACAACGTGGCTGGCGACGAGCGCCGGCAGGAGCATGATTCCCATCCAGGGCAGATTGACGGCCAGGGCGATGCCCGCGAGCAGCAGGATCCCGCCCAGGTAAAGCGGATTGCGCGAGACGCTGAACACGCCGCTTGTCACCAGCTGGCCCGTTGGCTGGCCGGGATCGGTCGGCTGGCGGTGGCGGGCTAGCTCGCGGCGGGCCAGGCCGATAACTGCCACGCCGGCGCTGAGCAGGAGTGCGCCGATTCCGCGCGCCGCGAGCGTGAGCGGCGCGGCGGGAAGGGTGAGCGGCACCGCCCACTGGAGCGCCAGGGCGACCAGGACCGGCAGTCCGACGATGACTTCGAAGGTTTGCCACCAGCGGGTGTGAGCGGCCTCAGGGGGCATGGCGATCGGCTCCTCTGGCGGTGGTCTGCGGCTGGTCCGGCTGGTGATGACCTGCTCCTGTGCCGCTGCCCGCTGTCAATTTATGCCTGGAACGAAAAGGTACCAATAACATCTGTCTCCTCCATATACCACCGTGTTTCATGGACATATTTTGCTTCTTGGACAATAAATGATCCATAGTCTTGATCCTGTGATGCATGGACTAAATCTCTCAATTTTGAAAATCCTTGTCGATCCAGGGGTCGAGTATTCGCCCAAGCGATATATGGCCGAGATTTGATTGGGCAGGGGAGGCATATGGGAGATTGCTACGGAGTTTGTCTCTTAATTGATCAAAGTCTCCAAACCCTTTTACTATGACGACTCCATCTTTTGTAACCAAGAATCCTTTATATGAAATCTCAAATGCTTGAAACGTGGGTATTACGTTGGAAAACGCCTCTTTCGCCTTTATAAGATGATCCTCAGACACAATCTCATGTGGCCGTTTAACAATAAATAGCTCCAAGTGATAATTATGAGGTATGACCTTATACATTCGTGTCTTTTTGGATAATAAAGATGAAATTATTTCAGTGATTTTTTGGAATTGCCGTGTGATATTTGCGGGAAGTGGCATTCCAGCCAAACATGTCCACACCTCAAATTCTTTTGGTGTCGTGATGTTCTCCTCAAATAACAATCGGGAGCCTGCAAGATGATCTTCGGTTAACTCTCCTAGATCATCGAATTCCTGTTGAATCATAGCGTACCGATTATGGATATGCATCCTGTTCTCCTCAAGATCAGCAGTCAACATCGGCGCTTTTCTTTTGATTCATACACATCTACGCGCCGATCATGAGATGAAGCCGCCGGATTGGGTCAGGTCCCGGTGCTTGGCTCCGGACGGCTTGGGGCGGTCCAGGGCTCGTTCGTTTCGGCGGCCTGGGGCGCGGTTTTGTACACGAGTTCGGAGAGCCGGGGGAATGGCTGGCGCGAGAAGATCGCTTCGACAGGCAGCCCGAAGAACTCGCTGATCCGCAGCGCGAGATCCAGGCTGGGGCTGTACTCGCCGCGCTCGAGGTAGCCGACGGTTTGGTAGTGGACGCCGAGCGCGTCGGCCAGCTCGCGGCGCGAGATGCGCCGCTCGGCGCGCAGCACCGCCACGCGGTTGTAGATGACGTCGCCGGTTTCCCCCATGGTTAGTACCCTTTCGCCATAATCCGGTCGCGCGCCGCAGCGACCGTGGACCCCGACTGCCGCCGGGCCAGGTGGCGCAGCGCGGCCGGCGCGAGCGCCAGCCCGAGGACGCCCCACGCGCCAAGCACGGCGATCATCTCAGCCGTGCGCCACGATGCGCCAATCTCGACCGCCGCCATCTCGGGCGGGAGCATCGCGGCGCGCGCCCCGAGACCCACCCAATAAAACGGAAATGCCTGCCCGACCCACTGGAGCCACGCCGGCAACCTGCTCAGCGGATAGAAGATACCCGAGAGCAAGACGACTGGCAAGGTCACCAGGAGCACGATGCCAGCTTGCAACGACGATTTCATCTTCGCGCCAAGGGCGAGGCCGATAGGCACGGTTGCCACCATGCCGGCGACGAAAATCAAGGCGAGCAGCGGCAGCGTGCGGGCGTCAACGGCCAGTTCGCCCGCAACCATGATGCCGGGAACGATCAGCGGAACGAGGCCGGCCAGCGCCGTCAATGCGAACATCACGATTTTGCCCACCAGGTAGCCGAGCATCCCATGCGGGGTGGCTTTGGCGCGCAACAGCGTGCCGTCTTCCGCATCCGTGGCGATCACGCTGGCCGGTCCCGTCAGGCCGCTGAAGGCGATCAACATGCCCAGCAGACTCGGGAGGACCATAGCTCCAATGCTGACGTTGGTGCCGGGCACGGTGAGCCGGCGCAAGAACAGTACCGTGCCGGCATACACTACCGATGGGAATACATAATTGACAACCGATGCCTGCCGAGTCTCAATCCAGCCGCGGGAGAGACCGGCCCGAACTGCGGCCCAGGGGGCGCTGCGAGTGGTCGTGGTGGTCATGCGTGTGCCTCCGGAGTGATGGCGCCGGGTGCGCTGTGCGCCTGGCCCGATTCTGCGCGCCGGACCAGGGCCATGTAGGTGTCTTCGAGACTCGCGCCCCGCACCTCAAGCGCGGTGACATCGGCGTTCTTGGCGAGGAGATCGCGGACAAAGTTGCTCGGGTCGCCCTCATGTACGACGTGGACGTGGCGTTGCCCGCCCGAGGTCCAGCGCACTTCGCCGGCGGTCGCAAAGGTGCGGGCAAGATGATCCGCGCTGCCGTCGGCGATGATCCGGCCCTCATCGAGCACGAGCACGCGGTCGGCGATCTTTTCGGCCTCGTCCAAATCGTGGGTTGTGATCAGCAGCGTCGTGTTCTCGAAATCCGCCAGGCGGTGGACGAGATCGTGGAAGTCGCGCCGGGCATGCGGGTCGAAGCCGGCGGTGGGTTCGTCGAGGAAGACCAGCTCGGGGCGCCCCACGATCCCGATCGCGACATCGAGCCGGCGTCGCTGCCCGCCGGACAGGGCCATGATTTTGGTCTGCGCATGATCAGTCAGCCCGACGACCTCGATCAGCTCGTCCACATCCCACGGCCGCGCCACCGCCGGCGTGGCGAACGGCGCGTAGAACCGCGCCTGGTAGGCCAGCAGTTCGCGGACGCGCCATGCCTTGT
>DASWWB010000520.1:0-2591 GCA_036406115.1 Herpetosiphonaceae bacterium | reverse complement strand
TCAGGGCCGGCGGCGCCGCTGCGATTTAGCCGTTGCCGCCTTCTTTCTCGGTGCCTTTGCGGTTGCCCTTGGTCAGATTGGCCTTGATCAGATCGCGGTTCATCAGCGCGATGAACTGGATGCTGATTTCCTTGGGGCAGGCCGCCTGGCACTCGGCGTAGTTGGTGCAGTTGCCGAAGCCCTCGGCGTCCATCTGCCCGACCATGTCCATCACCCGCTTCTCGCGCTCCGGCTGGCCCTGGGGCAGCAGGTTGAGGTGGGCCAGCTTGGCCGAGGTGAACAGCATCGCCGAGGCGTTGGGGCAGGCCGCCACGCAGGCGCCGCAGCCGATGCAGGCCGCCGCGTCCATCGCCATGTCCGAATCGACCTTGGGCACCGGGATCGCGTTGCCGTCGGGCGCGGCGCCGGTGTTGACCGAGATAAAGCCGCCGGCGGCGATGATCCGGTCGAAGGCGCCGCGATCCGTCACCAGATCCTTGATGATCGGGAAGGCTTTGGCGCGCCAGGGCTCGATGTAGATCGCGTCGCCGTCCTTGAAGGCCCGCATGTGGAGCTGGCAGGCGGTGGTGCCGCGCTGCGGGCCGTGCGGGATGCCGTTGATCATCATCGAGCACGAGCCGCAGATGCCCTCGCGGCAGTCATGGTCGAAGGCGATCGGGTCCTCGCCGCGCTCGATCAGCCCCTCGTTGACCACGTCGAGCATCTCCAGGAACGACATGTTGGGGCTGACATCCCTGGCGTCGTACTTGACAATCTTGCCCTCGGCGTTGGGTCCGGCCTGGCGCCAGACGTGCAACGTAAGATTCATTGGTGTGTCTCCTCGTCCGCTGGGACGCCTATTTGTAGCTGCGCTGGGCCAGATGGACGTACTCGAAGTTGAGCTGCTCTTTGTGCAGCACCGGGCGGTTGCCGGCGCCGGCGTACTCCCAGGCCGCCACGTAGGCGAAGTTGTCGTCGTCGCGCAGCGCCTCGCCCTCGGGCGTCTGGCTCTCCTCGCGGAAGTGGCCGCCGCACGACTCGGCGCGCTGGAGCGCGTCAAGGCACATCAGCTCGCCGAACTCCAGGAAGTCGGCGACGCGGCCGGCTTTCTCCAGCGATTGATTGAACTCCTCGTTGGCGCCCAGCACGTTGACGTTCTGCCAGAACTCCTCGCGGATGGCCGGGATGCGCTCGATGGCGTGCTTGAGGCCGGCCTCGTTGCGCGCCATGCCGCAGTAGTCCCACATCACTTTGCCCAGCTCCTTGTGGAACGAGTCGACGGTCCGCTTGCCCTTGATCGAGAGCAGCTTGCCGGTGCGCTCGCGGACCTCGGCCTCGACCTGCTGGAAGGCCGGGTGGCTGGTGTCGACCGGCGCCGGCTTGGCGCTGGCGATGTAGTGGCCGATGGTGTAGGGCAGGATGAAGTAGCCGTCGGCCAGGCCTTGCATCAGGGCGCTGGCGCCCAGGCGATTGGCGCCGTGGTCGGAGAAGTTGGCCTCGCCCACCACATGCAAGCCCTCGATGTTGCTCATCAGGTTGTAGTCGACCCACAGCCCGCCCATCGTGTAATGGACGGCGGGGTAGATCCGCATCGGCACCTTGTAGGGGTTCTCGTCGGTGATCTTCTCGTACATGTGGAACAGATTGCCGTAGCGCTCGCGGATCGTCTGCTCGCCCAGGCGCTTGATCGCGTCGGAGAAATCGAGATAGACGCCGTAGCCGCCCTCGCCGACGCCGCGGCCCTCGTCGCACATCTCCTTGGCGTTGCGCGAGGCCACGTCGCGCGGCACGAGGTTGCCGAAGCTCGGGTATTTGCGCTCCAGGTAGTAGTCGCGCTCGCTCTCGGGGATGTCGGCGGGGTTGCGCGTGTCGCCGGCCTTCTTCGGCACCCAGATCCGGCCGTCGTTGCGCAGCGATTCGCTCATCAGCGTCAGCTTGGACTGGTGGTCGCCGCTGACGGGGATGCAGGTCGGATGGATCTGGGTGAAGCATGGGTTGCCGAACAGCGCGCCGCGCTTGTGGGCGCGCCAGGTGGCCGTGACGTTGCAGCCCTTGGCGTTGGTCGAGAGATAGAAGACATTGCCGTAGCCGCCGGTCGCCAGCACCACCGCGTCGCCGGCATGCGACTCGATCTTGCCGCTGACCATGTCGCGGGTCACGATGCCGCGGGCCTTGCCGTCCACCAGCACCAGGTCCAGCATCTCGGTGCGCGGGTACATCTTGACTTTGCCGAGGCCGATCTGGCGCTCCAGGGCCTGGTAGGCGCCCAAGAGCAGCTGCTGGCCGGTCTGGCCCCGGGCGTAGAAAGTGCGCGAGACCTGGGCGCCGCCGAACGAGCGGTTGGCCAGGGTGCCGCCGTACTCGCGGGCGAAGGGCACGCCCTGGGCCACGCACTGGTCGATGATGTTGACGCTGACCTGGGCCAGCCGGTAGACGTTGGCCTCGCGCGAGCGGTAGTCGCCGCCCTTGATCGTGTCATAGAACAGGCGCAGCACGCTGTCGCCGTCGTTCTGGTAGTTCTTGGCGGCGTTGATCCCGCCCTGGGCCGCGATCGAGTGTGCGCGCCGGGGGCTGTCCTGGTAGCAGAACGACTTGACGACGTAGCCGGCCTC
>DASWWB010000519.1:0-2605 GCA_036406115.1 Herpetosiphonaceae bacterium | reverse complement strand
TCGCCGCCAAGCTGCGCGAGGTCCACGCCCAGCTCGACGACGAGCTGGCGACCATCCTGGCCGACGCCCAGGCCGAGGAGACCACCCGCCAGCCCGCGCCCGGCGAATGGAGCGCGGTCGAGGTGATCGCCCACCTCGTGGCCACAGCGCGCGAGTTCCAGATCGCCCAGGCCTTCCAGCTCAGCGACATGCCGCTCGACCGCTTCCCCGATAATCCGCCGGCCTGGGTCCAGTCGATCCTCGGCGTCCATCCCACCAGCGGCGAGCTGCTCAATCTGCTCAAACAGACCGAGCGCGAGACCGAGGCCATGGTCGCCGCGCTGCCGGCCGAGTTCGTCGCCAACAAGATCGGCTATCTCAATTTGACCGCCACGCTCCTGCAAAACCTGCCGGGCCACAGCCGGCTCCACTTCGAGCAGATCCAGGCGGCGATCGCGGCGGCGCGAGCGGCGATCGCCGCCGAGTAGCGCCTGCGGCCCAAGCGCGAAGCCGGGGCGCCGCACTGGCGCCCCGGCTTACTCGTCGTCATCCTCGTCGTCATCGTCATCATCATCAAAAACGAATGCGCGCTGCCGGAAGGATTCCTCGGCGGCGGGTTGGCTGCGCTGCGGCCCGGCCCGGCGGAAGGCCAGCTCGCGGCCCTGCTGCTCGCGGACCATCGCCTCGAAGCCGCGCAAGCCCTGGAGCCGGCGCCCGTCGGCGGGATCGGCGGAGCGATCGAGCGCGCGGATCAGCGAGCGCATGGCCTGGGGCAGCTCGACCGTCCCGTCGCGGGCCAGGATCAGGCCGGTCACTTCGGGCTCGTCCTTGCGCCGCCAGACATGCCAGCCCTTGCGCCCGTGGAGCGTGTAGCCGGCCTCGTACAGCCGGGCGCGCACGAAGGCCTCCAGGTTGAGCGGCGGGCTGCCGCCGCCGGCCCAGCTGAAGGCCAGATCGTCGGCGTAGCGGGTGTAGGTGCCGCCGCTGACCCGCACGAAGCGATCGATCGTCGCATCAAGCTCCCAGTTGACCAGATTGCTCAGCAGCGGGCTGGTCGGCGCGCCCTGAGGCAGGGCGCCGCGATAGGTGGTGAGCGTGGTCAGCAGCCGGGCGTCCAGCGCCGGATAGCCGCGCTTCTCCCACCAGCGCCGCACCCGCCCGTAGCCGGTGCTGGGGAAAAAATCCTGGATGTCGGCGGTGATGATCGTCGTGGCGCCCGCGTGGGCGTTGGCATGGTCGACGATCGAGCAGCCGCGCCGGAAGCCGAGCGCCGCCTGGTGCGGCCGGGCCTTTTTGAGCAGCTTGGAGAGAATCCGCCCCTGGGCCTCCTTGAGCGCCGGCCCCGGCTCGGCGATCTCGCGCAGGTTGCCGTCTTTCTTGGGCACGGTCCAGTGGCGGTAGCGGAAGCGCGGCGGCAGGGGGCCGCGCTCCAGCAGGCCGTAGGCGGTGTCGCTGTCCAGGCCGAGATTGTAGAGCAGCGTGTAGGAGAGCGTGCCCTCGGCGGAGCTGCCGGCCGGCTTGCCGGGGGGCCGCCACAGCTCCGGCAGGCCGAACAGGCGGCGGACGGGCGCTGGCAGTTTGTCCCACATCGGCGGCCCCCTTTCGTTAATTGGCCTCGTCGTCGCGCAGCATCGAGCGCGGCACGAGCATGTTGGCCACGTCCGGCAGCAGCACCACGTTGCCCTGCTTGCCAGCCAGCGAGACGATCGCATCCAGCTCCTTCATGCGGACCACGTTCGGGTTGTCGCTGAGGACTTTGGCGGTGTTGGCGCGGGCGCGGGCGGTCGCCAGCTCGTGGCGGGCTTTGATCAGATCGGCGCGGCCGTTGCGGTCGGCCTCGATCTCGCGCAGGAACACCGAGCGCACCACGCCGGGCAGGATCACATCGCGCACGCCGAGCCGCTTAAGCGTGATGCCGTACAGCAGCGCGCCGGGCGCGACCGTCGCCAGCAGCTCGCCGCCGATCTCCTCGCGGGCGGCCAGCAGCGACTCGATCGTGCGGCTGGCGACGGCGGTCCGCAGCGCCAGCTGCAGGTCCTGGTACAGCTGCTCGGTGTAGCTCTCGACCGCCGTCACCGCCAGCAGCGGATCGGTGACGGTGTATTGGGCGATCAGGCTGACCCGCACCTCGACTTTGTCCGAGGTCAGAATCTCCTGGCCGGTCAGGACTTCGCTGGTCTGGCGGACGCTCACCTTGGTGACTTTCACGTCATCCCAGCTCCAGAAGCGATACTGGCCGGGCTCCAGCACCTTGGTCAGGCGCCCGCGCCGGTACATCAGGCCCCGCTCGTGCTGCCACACCGTCACTTCATTGCGCCAGCCAAACTTCTCAAATACTGCGTTCCCCAGTGCCGATGCTGCGCCGATCATACGGTTCCTCCTTCAGAGCGGTTCGAATGAATTCCAAGGGCCGGTTCGATCCCATCGGGACGGCTACTGCGGGGGACGGCAGGTTGACGCGAGCCGCAACGCCTGGCATGTCGGCGTGTGTGAGCGCGCGGGTATCCCCTGACGTGCAAACCCGGTTTGCGCGCTGCCTCGTTGCGGCCGAAGCCGCGCGGGGGCAAATGGGCGATCCGGCCCGGAAGTAGCTATAGATGTAGCGGCATGCCGCTACATCTATAGC
>DASWWB010000518.1:0-8782 GCA_036406115.1 Herpetosiphonaceae bacterium | reverse complement strand
CGCCAGTCGCGCCAATGCCGGGCGACGGCGAGCGCGACGACCAGCGCCAGGGCGATCGGCAGCCAGAACGGGTAGCAAATGATGATCCCGAGCAGGGCCGCCCCGAGCGGGAGCCACGCGATCCGCCGGCCGGAGCGGTGCAGCAAGCCGGCGGCCCAGGCCGCCGCCAGCATATAGGCCAGGCCGGCGGCGGTCGGGTAAAAGTTCTGGTCGGTGATGATCTCGATCGTGGCGGTCCGGGGCAGCAGCGCCAGCAGCGCCAGGGCGCCGCCGCCGGCCAAGACGCGGGTGGCGTCGGGCGGCGCGGCGTCCATCGCCGCCTGGACCGTCGCGCCGATCGCCAGGGCCAGCAGCGCCGCGCTGGCAGGGTAGACGGTGTAGATGGGCTCGGCGCCGGACCAATGCGCCAGGGCGACCGCCAGCAGATGATAGCCCGGCGTGTATGAATCGACATCGCTCACCCGCGCATGGGAGACGCCGAGCTGCCGGACCTGGGTGAGGTGGTCGGCCAGGCCGTAGTGCCACGCCCCGTCAACCGATGTGCCGATCGGCAGCAGCGGCCAGCCGGCCAGCCAGAGCAGATAGCCGAAGCCGCCGAGCAGCGCCGTCGCCAGGATCGCCAGCTCGGCGATGTTGAGGGGCGACCAGCGGAGCTTGTAGCCGCCGCGGCGCCAGGCGATGCCGCCGGCGATGGCCAGCGCGCCGGCCCCGATCCCGGCGGCTAGCGCCGTCGCGGCGGGAGTGAGCGGGCCGCCAAGTCGATCAAGGATGAGCATGCTCGCCGCTGGCAGCAGCAGCAGGACAAGCGCGGACAGCGCCATGGCATGGGCGGGACGGACCGGATGGTGCATAGGCCTCCCCCAGCGAAAAACCCGTCGTCGATCGCAGAGCCGTATGATACCATCTCGGGCTCGCGGCGCCGCTCGCGCGTCCCCCGCCAGCAGCCGCGCCCGTTTCGGGCCAATCCGCCGCGAATCCGGCGGCCCATGAAATGTTCGCACGCCGCTATCCGTCTGTTTAGATGCGCCCATGCGGCGCCGCGACAAACCAAGCGCGCCGCGGCGCCCATCCGTCCCGTCGCCGCCAAGCGGCCAGCAGCTCGCCACTGGCCGGACCGGCATCGATCCGGCGCCATGGATTGCGGCGTTGCCATGGCGTCCCGCCCTGCGTGTGATCGCGCAGCAATGGAGGACACGATCCGTATGAAGACGCAAGCCAAAGTCGGCGCCCTGCTGCTGGTCCTGCTCGCCGCCCTGGTCGCCGTGCCGCGCCCGACCAGCGGCGCCTCGCGCCAGCCAGCCGCCCAGCCGCCCGCCGCAGTGAATCTCCAGCTGAGCAGGACGACGGTGAACGGCGGCGAGTCGCTGACGCTGACCGCGAGCTACACCAATCTCGGACTGGTCCACACCACGCTGATTGTGTCCCGCCCCAGCGCGGTCCGCTTCACCCCCGCCGTGCCGACGCCCTGCCGCTACAACGTGCATCCCGATGGCTGCAAAACCTTCCCGCTGGAGGCGGTGTACGGCGGAACCGTGACGTTTCAGGCCAGCGCCAACGGCGAGACCTTCGACGAGGAATGCCAGTGCTGGGTCTTCCGCACCGTCAGAAGCCCGGCCGTCACGCTGGTGATCAACGGCCCGGCCGAGCCGGCGCCGCCGGTCCGAGCCTATCTGCCCATGCTCACGGCCCCCGCCAGCGGCAGCCCGCTGACCGGCCGCCTGGTCTTCACCTCAAGCCGCGACGCAGAAGGCGAGATCCATCGCATGCGCGCCGACGGCACCATGATCCAGCGGCTGACGGAGAACACGGAGATCGACGGGGCGGCTGACGTTTCGCCGGATGGAAGCACGATCGCCTTTTATTCGCAGCGTGAAAGCGGCTTCGGCTTGTTTCTGATGAACAGCGACGGGACCAACCAGCGCCGGCTCAGCCCGCCCAATGTCCAGCACACCGCTCCGGTCTGGTCGCCGGACGGAAGCCAGCTCGCCTTCACCGGCTTCCTCGGCAGCAACGCTGAGATCTATGCGATCAACGCCGACGGCAGCAATCTGCGCCGCCTGACCACGCTCGACAACAGCTACGACGCCGCGCCAGCCTGGTCGCCGGATGGGCAGACGATCGCTTTTGTCTCCGACCGCGAGGTCAGGGGCCATTATTCCATCTACCTGATGAACCCCGACGGCGGCAACGTGCGCCGCCTGACCACCGGCAACGACTGGTCCCCGGTCTGGTCGCCCGACGGCCGGCGGATCGCGTTCACCGCGATGGATGGCGCCATCGGCTCGCTCTATCTGATGAACAGCGATGGAACCGGGCGCACGCAGCTGACGACGGGCTACAACGTGACCGGCAAGGCGGTCTGGTCGCCGGCCGGCGATCTGCTGGCGTTCAATGCGAGAAGCGCGCAGTCCGTCAATGGCATCTATGTCGTCGACGCCGCCGGCAGCCTCCTGCGCACCGTGCTCCAGCCGGACGCCGACAACATCGTCAACGACTGGACGCCCTGATCCGGCCCGCCGCCCTGGCTCAGGCTCGATCAACCCTTCAGGGGCGACGCACGCAGCGCCGCCCCTTGACGCGCCTAGGCTCGCGGTTCCGGCCATTCCCAATCCGGCCCCGCCGGCGTACAATCCGCCCGAGCGCCGCATCGATGGGACACGCGCCGCAGCCTGGAGCATCGCTATGAAATCACGATTGGCCGTCCTGCTCATCATGCTCGTTGTCGCGGCAAGCTGGATCATCGCGGCGCTGCGCGCGCCCGGGCCGCTGGCAGCTGACGCGCCCGGGGACATCTTGAGGCCAGGCCACTCCGACCATCCAACCCCGTTCCCGACGCCCGCCGCCTCCCTCCCGCCAATGACGCCGGTCCCGACCAGCATTGGCGAGCCGACAAAATATGTGCCGATCGAGCCGGAAGCTTCGCCGACGCCGATCGACGATAACATGCCATTGTTTAGCAGCAGCGCGCCCTTCCGCAATCCCTCGATTGAATCATCGACCCACAATGCAGACTCAATTTTGATCGGAACCGTCAGCAAGATTGAGCCGGCGCGCTGGACAACGGCTGACGGGCGGCGCCCGCCCCATCCGCACAGCCAGCGGGGAGTCTTTGAGATTTATCGCCCGGTCTGGCTTCACGTCGAGGAGCAGCTCAGCGGCGGGCCGATCGGCGCCGAAATCCTGCTCTATGGGTTCGGCGGCCAAGTCGGGCAAGATTCCATGCGCTGGGACGGCGATGATCTGCATACCTTTGCAGCAGGCGATCGCGTGATCGTGTGGCTGGCAGCGCCGGAACAGATCGGCGGCAAAGCGCTGCGACGGCCCATCGACAAATATACGCTGATTGGCGACACAGCCCAGAATATCTTTCGCAGCCTGCCCCTCGCTGAGATCCGGCAGCGGATCGCGGCCGGCCCGGGGCAGCGCTAGCGCCAAACGCGGGAGCTTCGATGAGCCGAAAAAAATGGGAATGGCTTGGCTCGGCTGCTCGCGCTACACCTTCATCATGCGCTATGAGCGCCGGCTGCGGCGCGTGACGCAGATTCTCCGCGGCGGCCCTGCGCCCCAGCCCCGGTGTCCGTAAGGCGGCGCTGCCCCCAGCAGCGCCGCCTTGGGAATGATCCCGCGCAGTGTGGTATAGTGGCCCCTTGACTGAACAGCGGCTCAGCCGCGCGGAAGGGAACCACGCATGGATCGACGCGAAGATATTATCGAGGCAGCTGTCCATTTATTCCATACACGGGGATATTCCAATACATCGATGCAAAATATCGCCGATGCCGTAGGCTTGCTCAAAGGCAGTCTGTATTACTATATTTCCAGCAAAGAAGATCTGCTCTATGAGATTCACCAGCGCTTTATGAATGTCCTGGTGGCGAAAACTGCCAGCCGCGAGGCCCATGCCGCGCTGCCGGCGCGCGAGCGACTGGAAGGCGTGATCACTGATCTTGTGTATTTGATCCGCGACTACCGGGCCTACGTGGAAGTTTTTTTCCGCGAACGCTATGCGATGCAGGGGCCGCGTTGGGAGACCATCCACGAAATCCGCGAGCAGTACGAGGCGCTGGTCCGCTCGATCGTGCGCCAGGGCCAGGAGGAGGGCGCGTTCCGCCCCGGGCTCGACGCCCAGATCGTCACCTTCGGCTTGTTCGGTATGTGCAATTGGACCTACCAATGGATGAACCCCGACGGCAGACTGGGCACCGCCGAGCTGGCCAAGATTTTTTGCGGCCTGCTCCTCGACGGCCTCGCGATCCCCGAATCCCACCCCTAGCCGGCGCAAACCGGGCTTTAACCGCGTATTGACAATGAGCCGCCCGCTATGCTATGCTCCGAAAATCAAACGGTTGGTAGAATTTATTTGCGGCCAGGATGAGCGGCGCCGTGAGGACGGGCGCAGACCCCAACCCTCGGCGGCGATAAAACAAACGATTGGTAGATTGATTATGCCGCTCGTTCCAAGCTCGGCGCAGCAGCGGCTGAGAAAAACAAACGATTGGTAGATCTCACATTCGCTGGCGCCGCCGCGCCTACAGGAGACAGCGCATGACCGTCGCGGCCGGGGAGCAGGACTTTTACCAGTTCGCGGGGTTGCTGACCGAGGAGGAGCAGGCTCTGCGCGCCCGCGTCCGGCAATTTTGCGAGCGCGAGGTCATTCCCAGCATCGGCCCCTACTGGGAGCGCGGCGAATTCCCCGCCGAGCTCATCCCCAAGCTAGCGGCGCTGGGCGTGGCCGGCGGCACCATCGCCGGCTACGGCTGCCCGGGATTGTCGAGCGTCGCCGCCGGGCTGGTGAGCATGGAGCTTGGGCGGGCGGACGGCAGCGTCGCCACCTTTTTCGGCGTCACCAGCGGCCTGGCGATGGGCGCGATCGCCTACGGCGGCTCGGAGGAGCAAAAACAGCGCTGGCTGCCAGCCATGGCCCGGCTGGAAAAGATCGGCGCCTTCGGCCTGACCGAGCCAGATGTCGGATCCGACGCCTCGCACCTCGCCGCCAGCGCCGTCCGCGTCGGCGATCGCTACGTGCTGAACGGCGAAAAGCGCTGGATCGGCAATGCCACGCTGGCGGATGTAACGGTGATCTGGGCGCGCAACGAGGAGACGGGCCAAGTCAACGGCTTCTTGGTGGAGCGCGGGACGCCGGGCTTCCGGGCGGAGGCGATGGCGGGCAAGATCGCCAAGCGGGCCATCCTCAACGCGCACATCACGCTGGAAAACTGCGAGATCGGCGAAGCGCAGCGCCTGCCTGGCTGCGATTCGTTCCGCGACACCGCCGCCATCCTGCGCAACACCCGGGCCAGCGTGGCATGGGAGGCAGTCGGCCACGCTGCTGCGGCCTACGAGATCGCGCTGGCCTACGCGCTCGGGCGCCGCCAGTTCGACCGGCCCATCGCCGGCTTCCAGCTCATCCAGCAGAAGCTCGTGCAGATGCTGGGCGACCTGACCGCCATGCAGCTGCTGGTCTGGCGGCTGGCGACCCTGCGCGACGCCGGGACCATCACCGACGGCCAGGCGTCGCTGGCCAAGCAGCACTGCGCCGCGCGCGCCCGCCAGGTCGTGGCGCTGGCCCGCGAGATCATGGGCGGCAACGGGCTGCTGCTGGACTATCACCTGGCGCGCCATTTCACGGACATGGAGGCGGTCTACACCTACGAGGGCACCAACGAAGTCAACACATTGATCGTGGGGCGCGAGATCACCGGGATCGCGGCGTTCGCCTAGCGCCCAGCCCGCAACGAAGCGCCAGCCTGCGGCGGCGAACGCCGGCCGCGCCACACAGCGAGGTGTGCATGGGTTCTTTTCCCCTGGCCCAGCTTATCCTGAACGGCCTTGCCCTTGGCAGCCTGTACGCCATGGCCGCGCTCGGCCTGGTCGTCATCTACACCGCCACCGATGTGATCAATTTCGCCCAAGGCGAGCTGGCGATGGTCAGCGCCTTCATCGCCTTCACGCTGCGCGCCAAGCTGGGATTGCCCTACTGGGCGGCGGCGGCCCTGACGCTGGCCTGCGCCTTCGCCATCGGCGCGGCCTTGGCGCGGCTGGCCCTGCGGCCGCTGCGCCAGGCTTCGCCGCTCAGCCCGGTGATCGTGACCGTGGGCGCGGGCCTGGTGCTGTACGGCATCGCGGGCTGGGTCTGGGGCTACGAGACCCGCACCTTCCCCGCGCCGATCGCCGGGCCGCCGCTGCGACTCGGCGCGCTGATCCTCAGCCGCAGCCATGCGCTGATCCTGGGCGCCATGCTGGCGGCCAGCGCCGCGCTGTTCTGGTTTTTCCGGGCCAGCAAGGCCGGGATCGCCCTGCGCGCGGTCGCCCAGGACCCGCTGGCGGCGCGGCTGATGGGCGTCAGCGTCGAGCGTTTCAACGGGCTGGGCTGGGGGCTGGGCGCGCTGCTGGGCGCGGCCACCGGCATCCTGATCGCGCCGCTGACCTATCTCGACCCGAACATGATGGGCGACGTGGCGCTCAAGGCGTTCGCGGCGGCGGTGCTCGGCGGCCTCACCAGCCTGCCGGGGGCGGTCGTCGGCGGCCTGCTGCTGGGCGTGGTCGACAGCCTGGTGGGCTACCAGGCAGCGGAGCTGCGGACCAGCGTGGCCTTCGGGATCATCGTGGCGGTGCTGGCGGTCCGTCCGCGCGGGCTGATGGGCCGCGCGGCGCTGAAGAAAGTGTAGGCGGCGATGGCGCTCGACGTTCCCGAAACACCGCCCAACCGGCGCCCGCGCGCCCGTCAGCTTGGCTACGGCGGCGGCGCGCTGCTGGCCCTCGGGCTGCCCGCCCTGCTCGAGGCGGCGCCAGGCCTGGCAGTCAGCTACGCGCTGTATCTGGTCTGCCTCGGCCTGATCTACGGCATCGTCGCGCTGGGGCTCAACCTGCTGGTGGGCTACGCCGGCCAGATCTCGCTCGGCCACGCCGGGTTCCTGGCGATCGGCGCCTACGCCTCGGCGCTGCTGACCCAGCGGCTGGGCTGGCCGTTCTGGCTGGCGCTGCCGGCGGCGGGGCTGCTCGCCGCAGCGGTCGGCGGCCTGCTGGCGCTGCCGGCGCTGCGGGTGAGCGGCCCGTATCTGGCGGTGGTCACCCTGGGTTTCGGCCTGACCGTCCCGCAGCTGGCGGTGTTCGCCGACAGCCTGACCGGCGGCTCGGGCGGGCTGCGCGAGATCCCGCCAGCCGCCCTGCCGGTCTGGTACGACGGGACCGCCGGGCTGTATGTCTTCGAGTTCGCCAGCGAGCGCAGTTTCTACTACCTGGCCCTCGCGCTCACGGCGGCGCTGGCGCTGCTGGCGGCGCGGATCGTCGCCAGCAAGACCGGGCGGGCGCTGCGGGCGCTGCGCGACAGCGAGCTGGCGGCCCAGGCGATGGGCGTCAGCCTGGCGCGCGCTAAAACCCTGGCTTTCGCCCTCAGCGCCTTCTACGCTGGCGTCGCCGGCAGTCTCTACGCCCATCTGATCCGCTTCATCAGCCCGGAGAGCTTCACCCTTGTCCAATCGGTCGAGTTCCTGGCCATGATTGTCGTGGGCGGGCTGGCGACAATCCGGGGGCCGCTGCTGGGCGCGGCGCTCCTGCTCGGCTTGCAAGAAGGGCTGGGCCGGATCGCCTTCGTCCACGAGAACCAACTGCTGCGGATCGGATTCGGCGTTCTGTTAATCCTTGCGACGGTCAGTCTGCCGCATGGCCTGGCCGGCCTCCGGCTGCGACGGGCAGGCGCGCCCGCCAAGCGCGGGTTCCCGACGGCCGGCGAGCGCCGCCCGCGCGCCAGCGAGGAGCCTCAGCCATGATCGAAGCGCCGCTGCTGGAAATACAAGCGCTGCATGTGCGGTTCGGCGGCCTGGTCGCGCTGCAGGAGCTGAGCCTGCGAGTCGACGCCGGCGAGATTATCGGCCTGATCGGACCCAACGGCGCCGGCAAAACGACAGTCTTCAACTGCATCAGCCGTTTCTACGCGCCGAGCAGCGGGGCGATCCGCTGCGGAGGCCGCGACCTGGGCCGGGCCGCCCCGCACGAGGTGATCGGCTACGGCATCGCCCGCACCTTCCAAAACGTCGAGCTGTGCCCGAGCATGACCGCGCTCGACAATCTGCTGCTGGGCCAGCACGCCCTCGATCGCGGCCGGGCGCCCGGCGGGTGGCTCGCCGACGCCCTCGGCTTGGGGCGCGCGCGCCGGCGCGAGGCAGCCGCCCGCGACTGGGCCGACAGCGTGCTGCGCAGCCTGGAGCTGTTCCCGTACCGCGACCGGGTTGTTTCGACACTGCCGTTCGGCGTGCAAAAAGCCATCGAGCTGGCCCGGGCGGTGGTCGCCCGCCCGCGGCTGATCCTGCTGGACGAGCCGGCGGCCGGCGCCGACCCGGCCGAAACCGCCGCCATCGCAGGCCTGATCCGCCGGCTGCGCGCGGAGTTCGGGCTCTCGTTCCTGCTGGTCGAGCACGACATGCCGCTCGTCATGGGCCTGTGCGACCGGCTGTACGTGCTGGACTTCGGCCGGCTCATCGCCCAGGGCGCGCCTGCTGCCATCAGGGCTGACCCGGCGGTGCAGGCCGCCTACCTCGGCTCGCGCGCCAGCGGGCGGCCCGCCGCTGCCGGCGCCGGCCCTCCGGCCGGACTGACGCCCGACGACCTGTGATCGCCCCGCCTGTTTGACAAAGGAGTCGCATCATGAACCGTCAAGACCAGACCGCCAGCCCGCCGCGCCGCCCATCCGCCAGCGTCCCGCGCCTGGGCCTGCTGGCGGCCCTGCTCGCCATGCTGCTGGCCGCCTGCGGCACGCCTGCCAACCAGCCGGCCGGCACCGCCG
>DASWWB010000517.1:0-4826 GCA_036406115.1 Herpetosiphonaceae bacterium | reverse complement strand
ATACGGTGCGCTCGCTGGGTCTGCGCAAGCTGAACCAGGTCGTCGAGCTGCCCGACACGCCCTCGATCCGCGGCATGATCTTCAAGGTCCAGCACCTGGTCACTGTCGAAGAGGTGGCGGGCGCGCAGGAGAAGGCCAAATGAAACTGCATGATTTGAAGCCCGCCGAGGGCTCGACCCGCCGCTCCAAGCGCGTCGGTCGCGGCCACGGCTCCGGCAAGGGCAAGACCAGCGGCAAGGGCATGATGGGCCAGAAGGCCCGCTCCGGCCCGAACCCCTACCCGCACTTCGAGGGCGGACAGAACCCGATCGTGCGCCGCATGCCCTACAAGCGCGGCTTCACCAACATCTGGCGCACCGAGTACACGGTCGTCAACCTGGACAAGCTCCAGGACTGGGCCGGCGGCGATATCACTCCTGAGTCGCTGCACGAGGCCGGCGTGATCCGCAACCTCAAGCAGCCGGTCAAGCTGCTGGGCGGCGGCGAGATCTCCAGCGCGCTGCGCGTTCGCGTCCACAAGGTCAGCGAAAGCGCCCGCAGCAAAATCGAGGCCGCAGGCGGCAGCATCGAGTTGATCGAGGCCAACGCATAAGCAGACTCGATCGGATGTTGCCTGCCGGACGTTAAGGTATACTTAACGCCGGCAGGCAACATCCGATCTTGCAACAGGAGATACGTTCATGCTTCAGGCCATCGTCAACGCGCTCAAGATCCCCGAGCTGCGGCGGAAGATTCTCTTCACGCTGGGCATGCTCGTGCTCTTTCGTTTGATCGCGAGCATCCCGCTGCCCAATGTCGATCCGACCCAGATGGACCAGCTGTTCTCCAACCCGAACAACCCTCTGGCCGGCATCGGCAATCTGCTCAACCTGCTCTCGGGCGGCGCGTTGGGCCAGTTCTCGATCGCCGCGATGGGCGTGTATCCCTATATCACGGCCTCGATCATCATGCAGCTGCTCATCCCGCTCATCCCCGCCCTTGAGGAGCTGAGCAAAGAGGGCGAGCAGGGCCGCAACAAGATCCAGCGCTACCAGTATTGGCTGACCGTGCCGCTGGCCTACCTCCAGGGCTACGGCCAGACCCTCACGATCAACAGCCAGGTCCCCCTGTTCGGCAATTTCAACTTCAGCATCACCCAGAACTTCCTGCCGACCTTCGCCATCCTCACGATGATGGTCGCTGGCACGATGCTCCTGGTCTGGATGGGCGAGCTGATTGACGAGCGCGGCATCGGCAACGGTCTCTCGATCATCATCTTCGGCGGCATCGTCACGGCGCTGCCGGGCATTGTGTTCCAGACCTTCACCTCGGCCTCAGGCGGCGGCAACGTGATCGGCGGCATTCTGCTGTTCGTGGTCACGATCGTCACCGTGGTCGGCATCGTCCTGATCACCGAGGGCCAGCGCCGCATCCCGGTGCAGTACGCCCGCCAGGTGCGCGGCAACAAGGTCTACGGCGGCCAGTCGAGCCATGTGCCGCTCAAGGTCAACATGGCTGGCATGATCCCGCTGATCTTCGCGCAGAGCATCCTGATCTTCCCCAGCACAGTCGCCTCGTACTTCTGGGATTCGAGTCCGACGGCGACGGGGATCGGCAACGCGATCGCCGGCTTCTTCGTGAACCGCTTCAGCCCGACCAGCCTGCTCTACACCATCGCCATGTTCTTCATGGTCGTGCTGTTCACCTATTTCTACGCCCTCGTGCTGTTCAACCAGCAGGACTTGCCCGAGTCCTTGCAGCGCAACGGCGGCTTCATCCCCGGCATCCGGCCCGGCCGCAACACCGCCGTCTATCTGACGAAAGTGCTGAACCGGATCACGCTGATCGGGGCCCTGTTCCTGGGCTTCATCGCAGCGTCGCCCTATTTCGTCCAGCAGCTGACCAGTCTCCAGATCGGCTTCAGCAGCACCGGCCTGCTGATCGTCGTCGGCGTGGCCGTCGACACGATGCGCCAGCTGGAAGCCCAGATGCTGATGCGCAACTACGAAGGGTTTATTTCACGCTAAAGATTGGCATGCAACGGCGCATGACCGCGCTCAACGGTGAGTTATCGAGGAGTCACCCGTATGAACATCATTTTGCTGGGATCGCCGGGGGCGGGCAAAGGGACGCAAGCGACCGCGTTGGAAGAGGCCACGGGTATGAAGCACATCGCCAGCGGCGATATGTTTCGCACCGCCGTGCGCCAGGGCACCCCGACCGGCAAGCTGGCGCAGTCCTATCTTGACAAAGGCGAGCTGGTCCCTGACGAAGTCGTGATCGGCATGGTGCTGGAGCGCGTCAGCCAGGACGACTGCAAAAACGGCGTGATCTTCGATGGCTTCCCCCGCAACCCCGAGCAGGCGCAGGCGCTCCAGGAGGCGCTCCAGCAGCACAGCGACAGCATCAACGCCGTCCTGCTGCTCCATGTGCCCAAGGATGTGCTGATCCAGCGGGTCATCGGCCGCTGGACTTGCAGAAATTGTCAAGCTGTATATAATATCTACTATTTAGCGCCGCGCACCGCGGGTGTTTGTGATGAGTGCAGCGGCGACCTATACCAGCGCAGCGACGACAACCTCGAGACGATCAACCATCGCCTGGAGGTCTACGCTGCCCAGACCATGCCTCTGGTTGCGCATTACCGCGAACTCGGCATTTTGCACGAAATCGACGGGCAGGGTGAAGTCGGCGACATTACTGCGCGCATGGTGCAGGCGATGGCGCAGGCCAACCCCTGCTAAAAGCGTGCGCAGATACTGCGTCCCGAGCCGAGGAGCCGTATGGTCAGGAAGACGGACGTGATCGAGGTCGAAGGCGTGATCACCGAACCATTGCCCAACGCAATGTTCAAGGTCTCGCTCGAAAACGGGCTGGAGGTGCTGGCCCATGTCTCTGGCAGGATGCGGATGAACTCGATCCGGATCCTCAAGGGCGACCGAGTGCTCGTCGAACTCTCGCCCTACGATCCGACCCGTGGCCGCATCACCTATCGGTATCGGTAATCAGTCATCGCATCAGCGCCCTGGCTTCTCTGCGGAGCGCAGAGGAGTTCGGGCGATTGTGTGCCGTCAAGGCACCAATAAGTGAGGTACGCCCATGAAAGTCCAACCATCGGTTAAGCCGCGCTGCGAATATTGCAAGGTTATTCGGCGCAAAGGCATTGTCCGGATCATTTGTAGCCGCACGCCCAAGCACAAGCAGCGCCAGGGCTAAAGGAGCACACGCATGGCACGTATTTCCGGGGTTGACGTACCCCGCAACAAGCGCATTGAAATCGCGCTGACCTACATCTACGGGATCGGCCGCCCGACCAGCAACGATATCCTGGCCCAGACCGGCATCAACCCGGACACCCGGGTCAAGGATCTCACCGAAGAAGAAGTGATCCGGCTGCGCGAGATCATCGACCAGCAGTACACGGTCGAGAGCGATCTGCGCCGCGCGGTCCAGCTCAACATCAAGCGCCTGATGGACATCGGCTGCTACCGCGGCATCCGCCACCGCCGCGGCCTGCCCGTCCGCGGCCAGCGCACCAAGACCAACGCCCGCACCCGCCGCGGCCGCAAGGGCGCTGCGATCGGCGGCAAGAAGAAGCCAGGGAAGAAATAAGCTTGAAACCACTGGACAAACCGAGCCACTCGTGCCAGCGCACTCAAGAGCATCAGGTTTGGCGGTTGGAAGCTGGCAATCGACGAGGACTCGGATTTCCGCTTGAAACAGATTTGGTATTGAGGAGGCATCATGGCTAAGCAAGCCGCAAAATCCGGTGGCGCCGCCCGCCGTCCGCAGCGCGGGCGCCGACGCGAACGGAAAAACATTCCCCGCGGCCAGGCCCACGTCCAGGCTACGTTCAACAACACGATCGTGACGATCACTGATCCCGCCGGCAACGTGGTGTGCTGGGGCAGCGCCGGCGCCGCCGGCTTCAAGGGCTCGCGCAAGAGCACGCCCTACGCCGCCCAGGTGACCGCCGAGCAGGCCGCCCGCAAGGCCATGGATAATGGCATGCGCGCCGTGGAAGTGTTCGTCAAAGGCCCGGGCGCCGGGCGCGAGGCGGCCATCCGCTCGCTCCAGTCCGCCGGCCTGTCGGTTATCGCGATCACGGACGTCACGCCGATCCCGCACAACGGCTGCCGCCCGCCCAAACGCCGCCGTGTCTAAGGACCAGGCGACGCCCTAACCACGACTAAGATACGTGAGCAGTGGGCCGATGATCCGGCGGAGGGAACCGCCGATCCGCGCACCACTTGCCTTAGCAACCGCGATTGCGAAAGGATATTCTCAATCCATGGCACGATACACAGGTCCTACCGTTAAACTGATGCGCCGCGAAGGCGCAGACCTCGGCCTGAAAAGCGGCAACAGCGGGCGCAAAGCCCTTGAGCGCCGCGGCAGCCAGCCCCCCGGCCAGCACGGCAGCAATATCCGCCGCCGCCAGGTCTCGGATTACGGCGTCCAGCTGCGCGAGAAACAAAAGGTTCGTCGCATTTATGGCGTCCTCGAGCGCCAGTTCCGCCGCTATTACGCCCTCGCCGCCCGCCGCAAAGGCCAAACGGGCGCGATGTTGCTGCAAATTCTTGAGCGGCGCCTCGATAACGTTGTGTACCGCCTCGGCCTCGCCGTCACCCGCGCCCAGGCCCGGCAGCTGGTCACCCACGGCCACATTCGCATTAACGGCCGCAAAAATGATATCCCCTCGGCGCTGGTCGACTTGGGCGATGTGATTAGCATCCGGCCCGAAAGCCGCCGGCTGCCCTACTTCAAAGATCTCGAAGAGACCAAGCAGCTCAACCGCGTCGCCCCGCCGAGCTGGCTGTCGCTCAACGCTGCGAAAATGGAAGGCA
>DASWWB010000516.1:0-1900 GCA_036406115.1 Herpetosiphonaceae bacterium | reverse complement strand
CGGGCTGATTCGCATGCTGCCGAATCGGCTGATCCTGCCGCCGGCCTGGGCCTTCATTCCGCCGGGGGATCGGCTGCGGGTGGCGATTGGCACCGGGCGCCGGCCCGACGGCAGCGAGGGGCCGGTCGGGCCGCACCTGCGGAACCTGCGCCAGGTCTTTCACGCGGTCGGCGGCATGGGCGCGCGGAAATCACAGCTGGGCGCCAACATCGCCCAGCAGTTGATCCCACACGGCTTTATGCTGGCCGATGGGAAGGGCGGCGACAACGACAGCCTGACGACCCGGGTGCGGCACCTGATTCCGCTGGCGGACGAGCAGCGGCTGGTGCTGGTGAACTTTCTCGATGCCCAGTGGCCGATGGGGATCAATCCGCTGTGGCTCGGCACGGGCACCGTTTCGGAGGCGACCTATGATCAGGTCGTGGGGCAGACGCTGTCGATGTTTGGCAAGCTCGATCCCAAGACCTGGCCGAGCGCGGCCGGCATGCGCGACCAGCTCACGATGGCGCTGCTCTTGGTGCTGGAGGGGGAGGCGGCGCCGACCCTGCCGCAGGTCCGCCAGGTGTTCGTCGATCCCGACTACCGCGAGCGGTTGCTGCCGCTGTGTACGAATGTGGAGGTGCAAGAATACTGGCGGGTGACCTATGCGGCGATGGGGGAAGGCCACAAAGCCTCGCGTGACGCGCTGTTTCGGCGCTTCAATCTGCTGCTCTTGCCCAGCCTCATTCGCCATCTGGTGTGTCAACGGATCCCCTCGCTCGATGTTGGCAAGGTCATTGACCAAAAGCTGATCTTGCTCTGCCCGCTGGCCGACAACAAGCTGGGCGATCTGGCGCGGGCGCTCGGCATGCTGCTGATCTCCAGCATCGTTAAGGCGGCCTTTGAGCGGGAGGGGACAGCCCAGACCCGGCACGATATGGCGCTGATGATTGACGAGCTGGGGGTGTTTCTCAACGAGCACGACAACAGCGATATGCGGACGGCGCTGTCGCGGCTGCGGAGTTTGGGTATTCCGCAGCTCTATTTCAACCAGGCGCTCAGCCAGCTGCATGACGTGGAGGATCTGCTGCTGATCAACACGGGGAATCGCACGATCCTGCAAACGCTGGAGCCGGATGCGACGCGGCTGGCGAAAATCTACGACCTCGATGCCGCGGATATCAAGAACCAGCCGCCGGAAGCCCATCAGTATGTGGATTTTCGGGTGCAGGTGGGCGACTACGGTGAGCGGCGGACCTATCCCTGCTCGGTGCGGCCCCTGCCGTGGCCAACCCCAACGATCGAGACGCCGGATGCCTATACGGGCGCCGACTGGCGTGCCCAATGGGCACCGGCAATGACGCGCGAGGAGCGCCAGCTTGATGTGCTGCACCGCGAGGTGGTCGGCCGCCTGCGGGTGGATCCGATGGCGCTGCTGGCGGCGACGCGGCACTGGAGTGCGGACCAGTGGGTGGCCTACCAGGCCCGGACGGCGGAGCACCGGCAGCACCAGCGGGCCTATATTCTCCGCAATCCTGGCTGTATCGATGATCGCCTGAAACGGCAGGACTGGCTGTCGCGGCTCGCGTGGAATCGGCCGGTGTTTGAGGCCGTGGTGGACTATGTGCGGGCGCGCCGTGAGGTGCCGCTGAAGGGCGAGGCAGCGGGGACGACGACCCATGGCGGCATGACGCCGCCGCCCCGGCAGCAGGTGGGTGCGGGCAGTGGAGGAACAGCGCCACCCCCGGCCGAGAGCGCGAAAAACGATACGACCACCCGGGATGTCTGGCAGGCGCTCAAGGAGGCGGGGGAGGCAGATCTTGATGCCTTGGATCGTGAGATTGACCCGGATTATGACCTGTTCTTGGAGTAGATGGGGCGGTGGTCATTGACGCCCAGGGGGCGGACGAGCTTGAATCTG
>DASWWB010000515.1:0-4058 GCA_036406115.1 Herpetosiphonaceae bacterium | reverse complement strand
CGCCGCCACCGCCACCGCCACCGCCACCGCCACCGCCGCCACCACCGCCACCGCCGTTAGCGGCGAACGAATGGGCGCTGCCGATATCGGCGCCGCCGCCGCCAGTGCCGCCTTCGCCGGCGAAGGTGCCGACGCCCAGGTTCGACAGTTTGGCCTTGATGGCGCTGTCCGCGCCACCGCCACCGCCGCCACCGCCGCCACCGCCGCCACCCGCCGCCGCGCCGCCCTCGAGCGCCCAATCGGCGAAGACCGCCTCGGCCTCCTCCTCGGCCTGCTTGATCACGCCCGAAATCTGGATCGTCACCGCCGAGGCGGCGCGCAGCGCCTCGTCAAGCCGCGCGACCGCCGGAAACAGGTCGCCGTCCATCTCAGATTGGAAAGCGTCGGCGGCGTCGCCGCGCCAGCTGCCGCCGGCCAGCGGCCGGTACGCCTGGATGATCCGGGATCGCATCTCGGCGATCGACTCCGCCGACCCCTGGAACCGTTTGGCGACGGTCTCCAGCTCCTCGTACGCGGCCTGAACAATACTCGCTGCCACACATCCTCCTGGCGGTTTCAACAGCGCGCGGCCCCGCTAATCTTAAGCCGGGGTAAAATGCGCCTAATGGTCCTACGCTGGCCAGGACCAAATGGATGCGCTTGCTTGGGACTATCTGGCGGGGACCCAGCCGTCCTCGCCGACCAGCCGCTGGCCCTCGGGGCTGAGCACGAAATTGATGAACTCGCCGGCGAGCGGCTGGGAGAGCGGGCCGCTCAGCAGCAGCAGGGGCCGCACCAGCCGGTAGCGGCCGGCGCGGACCAGCTCCAGCTCCGGCGCCGCGCCGTCGATCGCCAGCGGCTTGAGCGAGCCGTCCAGGTTGCCGAAGCCGACGTAGGCGATCGCCCGCGGATCAGCGCGCACGATCGCCGCAGCGTCGCCGGCGGTGACGGCGGTCTGGAGCCGGGCGCCGATCGGCTCCTGCTTGCCCAGGGCCAGCTCCTCGAAGGCCAGTCGGGTTCCCGAGGAGCGCTCGCGGACCACCGGCACGATCGGCAGATCGGGACCGCCCAGCGCGCGCCAGCTGTCGACGCGGCCCTGGTAGATGTCGCGCAGCTGGGCCAAGCTGAGGTTGGCGACGGGATTGGAGGGATGGACCACGACCGCCAGCACGTCGCTGGCGATGTGGTGGCGGGTCAGATGGTCGCCCTCGCCCGCCAGCAGCTCGCGCGAGGCCATGCCGATATCGACAGTCCCGTCTTTGATCGCCGTGATGCCGACGGCCGTGCCGCCCGCCGCCACCTCCAGCGAGACCTGGGGGTGGCGCTCGCGAAAGGCCGCGCCGAGCTTATCGACCAGCGGCTGGACCGTGGTGCTGCCAGCGAAGGTGATGCGGCCCTTGAGCGGCGGGGCGGGACTGGCCGCGGGTGGCGGGGCGGCAGCACCCGGGGCGCCGCAAGCCGCCAGCAGCGCGAACAGGATGAGCGCGAAACAGTTACGCCGCATGGACCAACTCCTGGAGCCGGGCGGGCTCGGGCTCCGATTCGGGCTCGCGCAGGCTCTCGTGGGCTAGCGCGAGCGGGAAGGTGACGTAAAACGTCGTGCCGGCGCCCTCGCTGCTTTCAAAGTAAATCGTGCCGCGGTTCAGCTCGACCAGCGATTTGGTGATCGCCAGGCCGAGGCCGGTGCCGCCGACCTGGGCCGAGAGCGGATTGTCGGCGCGGAAAAAGCGGCCGAAGATCCGCGGCTGGTCCTTGAGCGGGATGCCGACGCCGCTGTCGCGCACCGCGAGCAGCACATCTTGTTCGCGCCGCGCCAGGCTGATCTGCACGCTGCCGCCCTGGCGGGTGTATTTGATCGCGTTGCTGAGCAGATTTTGCAAAATCCGCCGGATGTGGGCCGGGTCGAGATTGAGCTGGGGCAGCTCGCCGCCAAGGTCGCCCTCCAGGCTGATGCGGGCGGCGTCGGCCTGCGGGCGGGCCAGCTCCAGGGCCTCGGCGGCCATCGCGTCGAGCCGGACCGGCCGCGGCTCGACCTCGGCGCGGTTCTGATCGAGCCGCGAAATATCGAGCAGATCGTTGATCAGCTCCTTGAGGCGCACCGAGTTGCGGTCGATGATATCGACGAACAAGCGCTGCTGCTCGCTGAGGACGCTCATATCGGTGTATTTGAACAGATCGACGAAGCCGCGGATGCTGGTGAGCGGGGTGCGCAGCTCGTGGGCGGCGATCGCGATGAACTCGCTTTTCATACGCTCGCTCTCGACCTCGGCAGTGATGTCCTGGAGGCTGGCGACGGCGCCCAGCAGCTCCTGCTCCAGCCAGATCGGGCTGGAGTTGAGGCGGAACGTGCGGCCGGCCAGGGTGACGCGCTGGATCTGCTGGCTTTTGGGCAGGCGGCCGAGCGCTACGTCGAAGGCCGGCTGGATGGCCTCCAGCGCGGCGTAAAAGGTGTGGCTGCTCTCGCGCTGCTCGGCGGCCAGCCGCAGCCGCTCGGCCTCGGCCTTGCCGATGATGCCGTAGGCGGCGGTGTTGAGGACCACGATCCGCCCCTCGGGATCGCAGACCAGCACGCCCTCGCCGATCGAGGCCAGGATGGCGCGCTCGCGCTGGGTTTCGCGGCGCTGGGCGGCGATGGCGTCGGCCAAGCGCTCGGCGGCGGTGTTGAAGGCCCGGCCCAGCGTCTCAAGCTCGTCGCCGGTGGCGATGGCGGCGCGCACCGACAAATCGCCCTCGGCCAGCGCGTCGGCGGCGGCGACGAGCTTGCGGAGCGGGCGGGTCATCGTCTGGACCACCAGCGCGCCCAAGGCCGCCAGCAGCAGCGTGGTCACGATCATGCTGCCGATCATCACCGCCAGGCCGGCGCTGGTGACGCGGGCCAGGTCGCCGGTGTGGCGCGCCAGGGTGAGCTGGAAGGTCGCGTCGCCCAGCGCCAGCGGCTGGCGGCGGACATAATCAAGCTCGGTGGAGGGCGGCGCCGGCTGGGCGGCCAGCGCCGGACTGGTGGCGATGGTCGTCGCATCCAGGGTCAGGGCCAGCTCGGCAGGCAGGCGCTGGTTGGCGAGGATGCGGCCCAGCTCGGTCTCCAAATCGATGCCGACGATCACCGCGCCGGCCTGGCCGGGCAGATCGACCCGGCTGAGGAGCAGCAGGTGATTGTCGAGGGCGCGGGCGGCCGGGCCGCCGGCGGGGACTGATCGAATCAGGGAAGATTGGCGGAACAGCGGCGCCAGCACCAGGTTGGTGCGGGCCTGCTCGCCGCGATAGATCTGGACCAGATCGAGGCCGAAGCGGTCGCGGACCACGACGGCGCGGCTGTTGAGGGCGGCGAGGGCGGCGCCGCTGTCGCTGGCGATCGCTCCGTTGACCGCCGGGTCGCTGGCCAGCAGGCCGGCGGCGGTCTGCATGTCGCCGAGGCGGGTGCTGAGGGCGGCCTCGACGCGGCCGATATCTTCGGTGCTTTGCTGGTCGAGCAGCTGGTTGCGGGTGCGGGTGGTGCCGCCGAGGAACGCCAGGGCGCTGCCGAGCGCCGACGCGAGCATCAGCGCGACGAGCGGCAGGACGAATTTGGTGCGCAGCGAACGCGGTCGCAGGCGGCGCAGGATGGCGGCGGGTAGTGCCATTGCGGTTCTCACAGCTCAATACTGGCGCTAGGCTAGCCGCCGGAGGTTAAGCCAGAGTTATAATGGGATTGCACTTGTGTTTAACCGGTGCTTTTGTATACTTCGCGTATCCGAAGCCCTATCAAGGAGCAAGGCGATGGCTGATACTTCCACCGGCGCCCCGGCGCCCGCCAGGCCGACGGCGAAAACGCGCGGCGGCTGCGGGCGCGCGTTCGGCACGCTGGCGCTGATTGTGGTCAGCGCGCTGCTGGGCGCCGGGCTGGCGCTGGGCGCGCTCTGGTACGGCCCGGCGAGCGTCGGCCTGACGCTGCCCGACAGCACCGGCCGCATCGGCGCCCTGGAGCAGGCCGACCGCGCCGCCCAGGCCGAGCGCGACGCCATGGCCGCCACCCTGCGCGATTTCTCCGATGTGCGAGGCAGCGTGGAGACGCTGCGCGAGCGCGTCCAGGCGCTTGAGAC
>DASWWB010000514.1:0-3856 GCA_036406115.1 Herpetosiphonaceae bacterium | reverse complement strand
AGCAGGGCGGCGGGCTGTGGGTCGACGCGCCGACGACGATCACAAATGTCACGTTCGACGGCAACATCGCCAACGATCCGACCATCACCCAGCCCGACAACTGGCGGCGCGGCAACGGCGGGGCGCTGGCGGTCGCGTCGGACGCGCCGGTCGGCATCAGCCACGCCACCTTCGCCCGCAACCAGGCCGGCTTCAACGGCGGCGCGATCGCCGCCGGCGCGTCCGTCAGCGTCGGCAACAGCCTGTTCGAGGACAACACCGGCGCCAATCCTTGGGGCATCCAGCAGCACTGCACGAGCCAGCTCACCGCCGTCGCCGTCAACATGCAACACCCGCCGCGCAACCCGTCGCCGAACTTCCCCAACGAGACGAGCTGCGCCGCCAACATTCGCAGCACCGATCCGCAGCTCGGCCCGCTCGCCGACAACGGCGGCCCGACCCAGACCATCGCCCTGCCGGCGGGCAGCCCCGCGCTCAATGCCGGCACGTCGGCCGCCTGCGCCGGCCGCGACCAGCGCAACTACCGGCGCACCGGGCCGTGCGATCTCGGCGCCTTCGAGCGCGACGGCCAGCTGCTCGCGCCCTCGTCGATCGTCTACCTGCCCCTGGCGCGCCGCTAGCCGAAGGAGGGAGCCATGGCTAGCGTTATGTGCGAAGATTGCGGCGCCCGCGCCGTTCGGCGAATCTCCGACGCCGGCCAGCCATTCCAGCGCTGGCTATGCGAACAATGCCGCCGGCAGAAATACGGCTGCCCGCGCTGCGCCCAGGGCTGGCTGCGGCGCGGCGCCATCGTCATGACCGGCGACGAACTGTATATCTGCGAGGAGTGCGATGCGACCTGGACGCCAGGGCAACTGGCGGCAGGCGACGCCGGGGCGTTCGTGGATTTCACCATCCGCATGGAGCGATTGGGCGGTCGCGGCCTCTGGTCGGAGCTGCGATTTAATATTTGACAATCGAACACATGTTTGACAGGATAGCGGGCGGCGCGGCGATTCGCGCAGCGCGCCGAACCGGCGTTGCGGGCCAAGGAGCGAGCATGGAATTCCAGGATGATGATCTGAGCGTGTTCGAGGCGGAGGGGGCGGCGCTGCCGGAGGGCGGCGCCGAGGGCTGGCTGGAGCGCGACGGCGGGCGGATCTGGCACGCCAGCTACGGCGCCGGCCAACCGGTCGTCCTGCTCCACGGCGGGATGGGCCACGGCGGCAACTGGGGCCGTCAGGTGCCGGCGCTGCTGGCGAGCGGGCGGCGGGTCGTCGTGATCGACAGCCGCGCCCACGGCCGCAGCACCGGCGACGGGACGCCGCTCAGCTACGGGCAGATGGCTGACGATCTGGCGGCGGTGCTTGACGCGCTGGGGATCGGGCGGGCGGCGCTGGTCGGCTGGAGCGACGGCGCGGTGGTGGCGCTGACGCTGGCGATGCGCGCGCCGGAGCGGGCAGCCGGGGTCTTGTTCTTCGCCTGCAACGTCGATCCCAGCGGCGTGAAGCCTTTCGAGTTCACGCCGATGCTGGGCCGCTGCCTGAGCCGCCACGCCGCCGACTACGCCCGTCTCTCAGCCACGCCTGATCAGTTCGAGGCCTTCTCCGAGGCCGTGGGCCTGATGCAGCGCACCCAGCCGAACTATTCAGCCGAGGATCTGGCCCAGGTGCGGGCGCCGGTCACGATTTTCCACAGCGAGCATGACGAATTCATCACGCCGGAGCACGCCGCCTATCTGGCAGCGACCATCCCCGGCGCCGCGCTGGTCGAGCTGCCGGGCGTCAGCCACTTCGCGCCGCTGCAACGGCCGGCGCAGTTCAACCGAGCCCTGCTGGCGTTCCTCGACGGCCTGCCAGCCTGACGGGACCGGCGCGTCAGTCGGGATCGGATTCGGCAGGCGGCGCGTCCCACACCCGGCTGGCGTTGCGACGCAGCGTGCCGCGCACCGCCTCGACCAGATTGACGCCGCTCAGGTCGGCGAGCTGGAGCAGGTAGAGCGTGACATCGGCCAGCTCGCCGGCCCAGGCCGCCGCGTCCTCCGGCTGCTCGCGCCACTGGACATGCTCCAGCACCTCGGCGGCCTCCAGGGCCAGCGAAATCGCCAGGTTGCGGGTGGTCTGGGGGCGCTTGGTCTCGGGGGCGTACCAACCCTTGCCGGCGACAAAGGCGTGCATCTCCTCCGTTAGCCGGCCGATCGTCGCGTCGGGGCGGGCGCGGCGGGCGCGCAGCTCGTCAAGCAGCTGCCGGTCAGTCTCGAAGGCCAGCGGCTCGGGCAGCGTGTCGAGATCAAAGAACTCGGCGGCGTCGACATCGTCGCCGGGCAGGAGCCGGCCGCCGACCGCCGTCGCCCGCAGCCAGACCCCGAGCGGATAGGGCGGGGGGCGGTCCTGGTTGGAGCGGACCGCCAGCACCTCGCCGATCTCGGCCTCCAGGCCGGTCTCCTCCAGCAGCTCGCGGCGCAGGCCGGCCCGCAGCTCCTCGTCGCCCTCCAGGTAGCCGCAGGGCAGGCACCACATGCCGGGGCGGAAACTGGTGCGGCGCCGGACCAGCAGCACGCGGCCGGACTCGTCCTCGACCACCGCCGCCACGCCGGCGGGCGCCGGGCTCCAGGCGCCCCAGCCGCAGGCCGGGCAGGCGGGCCGCTCGCGCCCCCCGCGCCAGGCGACGGCCAGCGGCGTGGCGCAGCGGGCGCAGAACCGCAGGTCGGATTGGCTCACTGGCCGGCCCCGCAGGCCGCGCGCTCCTCAAGCACCCAGCGCTCCAGCAGCGACGGATAGAACTGCTCGCGCAGCAGGCGGCCGAAGCGCTCGACCCGGTCGCCGCGGCCGATCCACTCGCGCATCAGCTGCTCGCCGTAGAAATAGGTGAAAATATACGAGCGCCACAGCGGATTGGCGATGAAGCGCAGCGACTGGCGCGCCTGCTCCTCGTTGCGCAGCCCGTAGCGCATCACGTAGGCCAGCACCTCGCGCTCGGGCAGCCCCTGCTCGTGGAGCAGCAGCGCCGCGTTGCCGGACACGCCGGCCAGCGCCGCCGCCGCCTCGGCGATCCGCCGCTCGCGCTTCGGGTCGCCCTCCAGCCCGGCCAGCGGATAGAGCGTCGCCGCCTGCCAGTCGTACATCTCGCCCGGGGCGAAAATGACGTGGGCGGCGGTGTTGGCGATGCCCTCGGCGATCACTGCCTCGGGCGTGCTGACGAGGAAAATGCTGTGCTCGGCCCAGCCGCCTTGCTGGTAGAGCCCGGCTTCCTTCAGGCAGTGCTCGGTGTGGTGGCCGGGATAGGCCTCGTGGGCCAGCAGGCCGGTCAGCCGCTCGGCCTGGACCGGCAGATCGGTGTTGATGTCGACGACCGACGCATAGCCGCCGCGGTACCAGTTGTAGCCGGACCAGGGCTGGTCGGTCACCAGCCGGACCTCGACCCGCTCGCCGGCCGGCAGCGGGTACAGCGCCTGGGTGCGGCGGCGCAGCTCGGCCATCACCGGCTCGATCAGCGCCTTCGCCGTCGCGGCGGGCACGGCGAACCGCTCGCGCCAGGCGACCATCCGCTCGCGGACCGGGCCGTTGCCGGGCAGCAGGGTTTGCAGCTCCTCGATCGCCGCCTCGAACACATCCTCGCCGAGGAGCGCGGGCTCGATGTCGAAGCAGCGCCGGACCTCCTCGCGGTAGGGCAGCCGCTCGCCGGCGAGCGCGCGGCAGGTCGTCTGGATGCCTTCGAGCTGCTTGTGGAGATAGGCGCGGCGGCGGCTCGGGTACTCGCCAGTCTCCAGCGCCTCGCGCAGCCGATCGGCCTCGCGGACCAGCGCCGGCGCCGGCCAGCGCGACCCGGCCTCAGCCCGCGCGCGCAGCTCCGGCGGGCCGACGTAGGCGTCGACATA
>DASWWB010000513.1:0-1848 GCA_036406115.1 Herpetosiphonaceae bacterium | reverse complement strand
GGCACCAAGCGAGGAATTGCGTTGGAAAATCTAACGCATATTCGCTCGAGGATAACGGTTTCTCGGTCACAGCGCGTTACGCTCTCTAGCTGGGCTTTCTCACAATTACGCCAATTCATCACCTACAAAGCAGGATTGGTGGGAATTCCAATTTATTTGGTAGATCCCCGAAACACCTCACGCACATGTCCAATCTGTGGTCATTGTTCCAAGGAAAACCGAAAAACACAAGCCTCATTTATTTGCACATCATGCGGGTTCGCTGGCCATGCGGATGTGATCGCGGCAGGCAATATTGCCTGTCGGGCGGCCGTAAACCCGCCATGCTGCTCGGATGCCAACTAAAGGCAGCGCCAGGGCAAAGGCTGTGATCGCAAGATACACAGTTGTTTACGCGAAGGCGTCCTCCAGCCCCACCTGGAGCAGGCGGTGGAAATGCGAGCCGGGATCGGCGGCCAGCGCGGCGCGCGGCCCGAACTCGGCGACCCGGCCCCGGTCCAGCACCAGGACGTAATCGACCCGCTGGACCGTCGCCAGGCGGTGGGCGATGATCAGGCCGGTGCGGTTCGCCAGCAGCTGATCGACGGCCTGCTCGACCAGCGCCTCGGTGGCCGGATCCAGCCGCGACGACGCCTCGTCAAGGATCACCACGCCGGGATCGCTGAGGAAGACCCGGGCGAAGGCCAGCAGCTGGCTCTCGCCTGCTGACAGGCCGGTGCCCTCGGCCGAAAGCAGCGTGTCGAGGCCGTCGGGCAGCGCCGCCAGCCACGGGCCGAGGCCGAGCCGCTCCAGCGCCGCCGCCAGCCGGGCGTCGGGCACCGAGCGGTCGAACAGGGTCAGATTGTCGCGCAGGCTGGCGTGGAACAGATGGATGTCCTGGGTGACCATGCCGATCCTGCCGCGCAGGCCGGCCAGCGTCAGCTCGCGGGCGTCGGCGCCGCCCAGCAGCACCGCGCCGCCGTCCGGATCGTAGAGCCGGCTCAGCAGGCGGGCGACCGTGCTTTTGCCGGAGCCGGTGCGGCCGAGGATGCCGACCGAGGCGCCGGCGGGCACGGCGAACGAGACGCCGTCCAGCACCGGGCTTTCGGCGGCGTAGCCGAACGCCACGTCGCGGAACTCGACAGCCAGCGGGCCGGCGGGCAGCTCGGCGCGCCCGCCGGCGCCGATCGCGCTGCGGTGGCCGAACAGCTCGTAGATCCTGCCGATGCTGGCGGTGGCCTGCTGGAGATCCTGGATCTGGCGGGTGATCTGCTCGATCGGCTTGCTCATCAATTGGGTGTAGCTGAAGATCAGGTAGACCGTGCCGAGCGTCGCCTCGCCGCGCTGGAACAGCCAGACGCCCATCCCCAGGCCCAGCGCCGTGGCGACGCCGAACATCAGGATCATCGCGTTGCCGGTGGCGGAGCCCATCAGGATGGCGCGGCGGTTGAGGCGGATCACGCTGCGCGCCCGCCCGTGCAGGCGGCTCATCACATAGGCCCCGGCGCCGTTGGCCCTGATGTCCTCGGTGCCGGACAGCCGCTCCTCCAGGAAGCCGAACAGATCGGCGCTGGCGGCGCGCGAGGCGGTCCAGTGCGGCACGCCGACGGTGCTGAGCCGGCGCAGCAGCAGCGCGGTGCAGGCGGCCCAGCCCAGCAGCGCCGCGCCGACGCGCCAATCGATCCGGAACAGCAGGGCGATCACGCCCGCCAGCAGCAGCACGTTGCCCAGAATGTTGATCACAAAGCGGCCGAAGAAATTGCTCAGCGTCGCCACGTCGCCGTCGACGCGCTCGATCAGGGCGCCGGGCGTGTGCTCGTGATGGAAGGCCGGGTCCAGCTTGAGGCAGTGGCGCATCAGGTCGGCGCG
>DASWWB010000512.1:0-2307 GCA_036406115.1 Herpetosiphonaceae bacterium | reverse complement strand
CCGGGCGCTGGTGCGCGTCACCGCGCTGGGCCGCGACGCCGAGGGCTGGGTCGGCCAGCTGATCGGCATGTATCGCGCCTGGGCCGCCCGCAAAGGCTACGAGGAGCAGAGCTTCGATCCGCGCCACGGCCTCGGCGCCGCCTACGAGCTGCGGCCCGGCGGCTCGTTCCTGGCGCTGTACGTCCAGGGCAGCAATGTCTACGAGTTCCTGCGCCACGAGGCCGGCATCCACCGCCTCAATCTGGGCGAGGCCGAGAGCCGCCAGCGCCACCTGGCCCGCGTCAGCGTGATCCTGGTCCCCGACGAGGCCGAGGCCGGCGATCCCGAGCAGCTGCGCGGCCTGCTGGCGGGACTGGCCACCGCCAGCTCCGACGAGGACTCGGCGGTCGCCCGGGTCTATCACCAGGGCCGCTACCGCTTCGTCCGCGACCCGCGGACCGGCGAGCGCGCCACCAATGTCGCCGCCGTCCTGGGCCAGGGCGAGATCGACGCCTTCCTGCTCGCCAGCCTGCGCCAGCTCGTCAGCGAGCCGGCGGTGGCCTAAACGAGCGGCGGGGCGGCGCCGGTTTCCCGGCGCCGCCCCGCATCAGCAGAGAGAATTTATGATGAGATGGTTGTTCGGCGCCCTGCTGCTGGCGCTCTTGGCGGCGTGCGGCGCCGCTCCGCCCCCCGCCGACGCCCCGCTTCCGGCGCGCGCGGTTGTCGCCCCCGCCGTTCAGCGCGAAATCCTGCTGCCGTTTCCCGGCGCGGATCCCGCCAGCCTCGATGTGCGCGAAATCGCCGGCCTGGATCATCAGCAGCTTTTCGCCTTCACCTTGCGCGACGGCGACCAGCGCGTCGCCGGCTTGCTCAGCGGCTGGACGGATTCCTCCGCCCAGGCATTCCGGCCCGCGACCCGCTCGCTCGACCAGAGCGGCGAGGGCGCGAAGCCCTATGCCTTCAACGTCGCCAAGCTTGACAGCGAGGATTTCTACGGCCTCTACGGCTATGTCGCCGATCGATCAGCCGTCAGCGCGCTGGTGGTGACGCTCCGCAACGGCGAGACGCGGCGGCTGAACCAAGCCGGGGCGATCGACGGGCTGGTCGCCCCGCTCCGCAACCCGCCGGTCGAAGTGACGGCGCTGGGGCCGGGCGGCGCCGTCCTCGCCGTGCATCCGCTCGATCTGTAGCGGCGCGGGCCGCTGGTCCGCTCAGCGCCAGAGGAACGGATAGGTGAGCAGGATGATCGCCGCGATGATGCCGATGAACACCCAGATCGCCGCGCTGAAATTGTCCCGGCGCCACGGGTAGTGGGTCGCCAGCAGGACGACGCCGGTGGCGATCTGGCCGATCGCCACGAGCGCCGCCACCGGCCCGAAGGCGCCGAGGACGCCGAAACGCCCGGCTAGCGCTGTCACGCACAGGCCGCTCAGCAGCGCCAGGCCCACGGCGATGCGCGGCAGCGGCCCCTTGGCCCAATCCTTGACCGCCTGCCACTGCTGTCGCGCCCGCTCCCGCCGCCGCCGCCAAGGTCCCATCGATTAGCTCCTCGCGATTCCCAGCAGCCAGCCGCACAAGATCAATGAAACCGCGCAGAAGAAGATGATGTGCGTGAATGTGTCGTGGTTGATGCGGCCCAGCCGCAGTCTCAGGCAGGCGACGGCCATGCCGACGATGGCCCAGCCCGCCCAGAACGAGGCCACGAACAGCAGGCCGCTCAGCCAGACCGGGCGCGCCGCCAGGATCATCGCGTAGCCCGCCGCCAGGTGCGCCAGCGTCCCGCCGATTTTCGATTCCAGCAGCGCCAGCACGCGCCGCGCCGTTTCCCCGCGCACCATCAGCCCGCCCTCCCCGCGAACGACAGCGCCGCCGCGACCAGCGCCAATCCGAGCGCGACCAGCGCCGCCCGGCTGCTGAGCCGTCGCTGACGGATGGGATCGGCGACCCGCAGCCGGATGCAGCCGACCGCGAACATTTCGAGGCCTTTCGCCGCCGCCGGGATGTGCGGCAGGCTGAACGGCCAGCGCCAGATCGGGAACGGGACGGGAGAGGCGAGCTGCAGCAGCGCCAGCGCCGCCAGCAGCAGCAGCAGCGCCGCGCCGCCGAGAGCCTGGGTCAGCGGGCGCGCTTTCCAGGCGATGAAGCGGCGGTCAAGCGCTTTAAGCTTCTCCAGCATCGCGTTTCCTCGGCGGCTCGCTAGCGCCGTTGCAGATAGGTGATGAGCGCCAAAACCAGGGCGACGCCGGCCAGTTTCCAGCCGACTGCGCGTTGATACGCCTTGTCCGCCAAACTGAGCGACCATAGGCCGGGGATAAGCAAGCCGAGACC
>DASWWB010000511.1:0-5271 GCA_036406115.1 Herpetosiphonaceae bacterium | reverse complement strand
CTGTGGCTGGTCGAGCATGGCCGCGCGGGCTGGCGGGAGCGCAATCCCGCGGTGCTGGTGGAGGTGCTGTTCGTCCTCAATCTGGCGGCGCTGGCGGCGCTGTACTGGCCGCGCATGGCCATGGCGCTGGAGCGGGCCAATCGCCGGCTGCTGACCCGGCCGCGGATCGGCTACGGCCTGTTGGCGGCGCTGCTCCTTATCTGGCTGGGCTACCTGTGGAGCATCGCGCGGGCCATGCCCTATGTCGGCCACGCCGACTACGCCGACAACGCGGTGGTCGCCCGCAACCTGGCCGCCGGCCGCGGCTGGGTCGTCGATTACGTCACCCAGTTCTATCAGCTCAATCCCGGCGGCGGCGTGACGCGGCCGCAGGAGACGTGGCCGCTGCTCCAGCCGGTCTGGATCGCGGCGTTCTTCAAACTGTTCGGGCCCCAGGCCTGGGCCGCCAAGCTGCCCAATCTGATCTTCCTCGGCCTGCTGGCCTGGGGGGCGTACCGGATCGCCGAGCGGCTGTGGGACCGGCGGATCGGCCTGGTCGCCGCCGCGCTGATCCTGCTCAACCCCTATTTTTTCCGCATGAGCATCTTCGCCACCACCGACCTGGCCTTCGTCGCCTTCAGCGTCGGGGCGATCTGGCTGCTGTTCCGGGCGATCGAGCGCGGCGACCGCCGGCTGCTGCTGGGCTCGGGGCTGCTGGTCGGGCTGATGTGCCTGCAAAAAACCAGCGCCGTCGTGATCGCGGGGGGGATGGGCCTGTGGACGCTGCGCTCGTGGTGGCGCTCCGGGCCGGAGCTGCGCTGGCCCAAGGCGCGGGTGCTGGCGCTGTGGTGGATTCTGCCGGCGGCGCTGGTGTTTTCGCCCTTCGTGGCCCGCAATCTCATCCAGTTCGGCAAGCCGGTCTCCTCGACCGAGAGCTACGACGCCTGGATCACCGGCTACCAGGGCGCCGGCGCCGGGGACACCGAGGATATCTACAAGGTGATGACGACCGAGGGCGGCCTGGAGGGCAGCAACCTCAAGGGGCTGCCCGAGCCGAGCTGGGTGCTGCGCTGGGGCTTCCAGCGCAGCTTCGACAAGCTGGCGCGGCAGGTCGCCGCCACCCGCAACTACCTGTTGCCGGCGCTGCCATGGCCGGCTGCGCTCAAGGGCAAAGGCGAGATCATGGGCGTCCACGACGCCGCGCCGCCCGACACCGATCCGTTCCGCTGGCTGATGGCCGGCTCCTGGCTGACGCTGGCCGGCGTCTGGACCCTGCGCCGGCGCCAGCGGCGGCTGCTGGGCCTGGTGATCTGGAGCTTCGCGCCCTACATCCTGTTCCTGGTCACCTACTGGCACGCCGACGAGCAGCGCTATTTCGTGCCGCTGGTGCCATGGCTGGCGCTCGTCGCCGCCGCCGGCATCTGGTCGATCCACGACACGCTGGCCAAAGCCTGGCGCGGCAAGGGCGCGCCGCTGGCCCTGGCGGCGGCGCTGACGCTGCTGGTGCTGGCGGCGACGCCGGGCTGGATCGAGGCCCGCGACAAAACCTCGCAGGCGCCGGGCAGCGAGTGGTCCAACTGGCAGGCCGACATCGAGGCCTTTGATTGGATCAAGGCCAACACGCCGCCGGGCAGCGTCGTCATGACCCGCGTGCCCTGGCAACTCAACTGGCACGCCGAGCGGCCGGCGGTGATGCGGCCCAACACCAGCGACATGCCGACGCTGCTGCGGATCGCCCGCTACTACGAGGCGCGCTACCTGCTGGTCAACGCCACCGCCAACGACAAAGATGATGCGAAAATCGCCCTCGGGCCGCTGCTGCGCGGCCAGCCGGCTGACGGCTTTCGCCTGGTCCACAGCATCGGCGGGCCGCAAGGCCGGACGCTGTATCTTTACCAATTTCCCGACGACTACAATGGCGCGGCGCCCATCCGCTGAGGGCGGCGCGGCGGCGCGAGGAGGCTCGGCCTGACGATGCGGATTTTGATGATCGCCTCATCGTATCCCAAATATCCCGGTGAGATGACCGCGCCCTTCATCGAGGAGATCGCGGCGGCGGTGGCCGGGCGCGGCCACGAGGTCCATGTGGCGCTGCCCGACCACCCGGAGCTGAAGCGCGGCGAGCGCGAACGCGGCGTCTGGCTGCACCGCTACCGCTACGCGCCCGACGAGCGGCTGAGCGTCTGGGGCTACGCCGGGGCGTTGCAGAACGATGTGCGGATGCGCGGCGCGGCGCTGGCGGTCGCCCCGCTGGCCCTGGTCGCCGGCTGGCGGCTGGCCTGGCGCCTGACTGCCGCCCAGCCCTTCGATCTCATCCACGCCCACTGGGCGATCCCGAACGGGATCACGGCGCTGCCGGTGGCGCGCGGGCGCGGCCTGCCCCTGCTGGTCAGCCTCCATGGCTCGGATATCTCGGTCGCCGAGCGCGGGGCGCCGACCGCCCTCGCCGCCAGCCTGGTGCTGCGGTCGGCGGCGGCTGTCACGGCGCCCTCATCCGATCTGACCACCCGCGCGGCGGCCCTCGGCGCGGCGCCCGGCGCCCTCCATGTGCTGCCCTACTGCGTCGACGCGGCCGCCTTCCGGCCCGATCCGGCGGCAGGCGCCGCGTTTCGCGCCAAGCACGGCCTCGGCGCCGCGACGCCGCTGCTGTTCACGGTCGGGCGGATGGTCGAGAAGAAGGGCTTCATCCATCTTGTGCGGGCCATGCCGCGGATCCTGGCCGACCATCCCGCCACCGTGTTGCTGATCGGCGGCTACGGCGAGGGCCGGGCTGAGCTGGAGGCCGAGGCGGCCCGGCTCGGCCTCGGCGCCAGCGTGCGCTTTCCCGGCGCGGTGCTGCACACCGAGATCAACGGCGCCCTCAACGCCGCCGATGTCTTTGTGCTACCATCCGTGCGCGACCGCAGCGGCAACGTCGACGGCCTGCCCAACACGCTGATCGAGGCGATGGGCGCCGGCCGGCCGATCGTCGCCAGCAAGATCGCCGGCGTGCCCGGCGTGATCCGCCCCGGCGAGCACGGCCTGCTGGTCCCGCCCGGCGACCCCGCGCCGCTGGCGGAGGCGATCAGCAGGCTGCTGGCCGATCGCGCCCTGGCCGCGGCCCTCGGCGCCCGGGCGCGGGAGCGGGTCGAGCGCGAGCTGACCTGGCCCGCCTACGCCGCGCGCCTCGAAACGTTATACCAACTAGCAAAGGATTGATTGTGAGCCACTTCGAAACGCTTCTCGCCGCCATCCGCGACCACGCGGCGCGGGTCGGCATCATCGGCATGGGCTACGTCGGGCTGCCGATCCTCGCCCGCGCCGGCCAGGTCGGATTCCACGTCACCGGCTTCGATATCAGCGCCGAGCGCAACGAGGCGATCAACGCCGGCCAGAGCTACATCGGCGACGTGCCCAGCGCCCGCCTCGCCGAGCTGCGCGCCGCCGATCGCATCGCCGCCACCGCCGATTTCGACCGCCTCGCCGACTGCGATGTGATCGTGATCTGCATGCCGACGCCGCTCAACGACACCCGCGACCCCGATATGAGCTACATCGAGTCGGCCACCACCGAGATCGCCGCCCGCCTGCGCCCCGGCCAGCTGGTGATCCTGGAAAGCACCACCTACCCCGGCACGACCGTCGAGGTGCTCCAGCCGGCCTTCGACGCCCGCGGCCTGCGCGTCGGCGAGGATTATTTCCTGGCTTTCTCGCCCGAGCGGATCAGCCCCGGCGAGAAAAACTTCGGTGTCGAGGACATCGCCAAGGTCGTCGGCGGCGTGACGCCCGGCTGCACCGAGCTGACCTGCGCCTTCTACGGCCAGTTCATCCACAAGATTGTCCCGGTCTCGTCGCCGGCCACCGCCGAGATGACCAAGCTGTTCGAGAATATTTTCCGCAATGTCAACATCGCGCTGGTCAACGAGCTGACGCTGATCTGCGACCGGATGGGCCTCAATGTCTGGGAGGTGATCGACGCCGCCGCGACCAAGCCGTTCGGCTTCATGCGCTTCACCCCCGGCCCGGGGCTTGGCGGCCACTGCATCCCGCTCGATCCCTTCTACTTGGCCTGGAAGGCCCGCCAGTACGATCTCTCCGCCCGCTTCATCGAGCTGGCCGGCGAGATCAACATGACCATGCCCAAATTTGTCCGCGAGCGCGTCATCCAGGCCCTCAACGACCAGCAGCGCAGCGTCAAGGGCTCCAAGATTGTCCTGCTGGGCGTGGCCTACAAAAAAGACATCGACGACTACCGCGAGTCCCCGGTCTTTAAGGTGCTGGAGCTGCTGGAGGCCGACGGCGCCGAGCTGGTCTGCTGCGATCCGCACATCGAGACCTTCTGGAGCCACCACGGCGCCGAGCACCGCACCACGCCGCTGACCGACGAGCTGCTGGCCCAGGCCCACTGCGTGGTGATCATCACCGACCACAGCGCCTTCGACTACGAGCGGATCGTCGAGCGCTCGCGGGTGGTGGTGGACACGCGCAACGCCACCAAGGCCGTCGCGGCGCAGCGCGAGAAGATTCGGCTGCTGTGAGCGGGGAGTCGTCAGGGTTCAGTCGTCAGTCGTCAGGGGGCTGGCTATCGGCTATCGGCTGGCGGCTGGCGGGTCCGCTTTCCAGGGGCCGGCGGGCAGCCATGAGCGTTCAGGCGGCGATGGGACGGGCGGCGGATCGGTCTGCGAGCGCTTCCAACGAGTCCCAGGGCGCTGCGGGTTGGCTGGGCCGGCTGGGCGACTGGCCGGTCGCGCTGCTGTGGGGGCTGGCGGCGCTGGCGCTGCGGCTGCACCGGCTGGGGGCGCAAAGCCTGTGGCTGGACGAGGGCGGCAGCTGGCACGAGGCGACGCAGCGCTCGTGGGGTTTTTTGCTGGCCGAGCTGTGGTCGCCGCGCTCCGGCTACCCGCTCTACCACCTGCTGCTCAAGGGTTGGGTGGCGCTGTTCGGCGACAGCGAGATTGCGCTGCGGCTGCCCTCGGCGCTGGCGGGGGCGCTGCTGGTCTCGGCGGTCTATCTGCTCGGCGCGCGGCTCCATGGCCGGCGGCTGGGCGGATTGGCGGCGGCGCTGCTGCTGGCCAATCCGTTCGCCCTCTGGCAGGCCCAGGACGCCAAGACCTACAGCCTGGTGATGCTGGCGGCGGCGCTGTCGCTGCTGGCGCTGTGGAACGCGCTCACGCTCGGCGGGCGCCGGCGCTGGCTGGCGTGGATCGGCCTGCTGGCGCTGCTGCTCTCGCTGCACCGGCTGGCGCTGTTCGCCGTGATCGGCCAGGTCGCGGCGCTGGTCGCCGCCGGGGGCTTGGAGCGGCGGACCAAGCT
>DASWWB010000510.1:0-3126 GCA_036406115.1 Herpetosiphonaceae bacterium | reverse complement strand
GGCCGGCGCTGCCGGCGCGGCGGCGCCAGCGGCGGTGTCACCAGCGTTGTAGCCGAACCCGTCCTCCATGGGCGGCTGGGCGCCGCCGCGCTGCCGCTCCTCGTCTTGCTCCTGCTGGCGCTCCAGCTCCTCGGCGAACTCCTCCTGGAAGCGCTCGGCCGAGAGCGCGATCGTGCTGGCGGTGGCGACGCCCAGCGGCCGGCGGCCATAGAAGGCCTCCAGCACCGCGTTGTCAGGGCGTGGCGCCAGGCTCAGCACCGCCTTGTCGACCAGATCCAGCGACAGCTCGGCGGCGACCGGGGCGCCGGCCTTGTCGGTCACCTGGACGTCGTAGCGCAGCTCCTGGCCGGGCAGCGCCTGGCCGGCGGCCGGCGTCAGCTTGACGTCGAGGGTCTGCGGGTCGGGGGCGACCGCCAGCGGCAGCACGCCCAGCTTGTACTCGGCGACCTGCGCGCCCGGCCGGCCGGTGGCGGCGGGCGGCGCCAGCAGCACCACCGAGACATAGACGTTCGGCGCGTGCGAGGCGTTCAGCGCCAGCTGATACACGCCGCTGTTGCTGGTCAGGCGCCGGACCTCGTGGCTCAGGATGCCGCCGCGCTCGACCGAGATCAGCGCCAGGTGCGGCCCCTGGAACGGCGAGGGGATCAGGATGGTGGCGGTCTCGCCCGGCTTGTAGCTGGTCTTGTCGGAGATCAGATTGATCGTGTCGTCGTTGTCGCGCAGCCAGGGCGAGAAGGTGTCGCCCGAGACCCAGACAAAGGTCGAGGAGCGGACCTCGCGGCCGGCGCCGTCCCGCCCGCGCGCGACCACCTGGTACGATCCGGCCTCGGCCGGCGTCCAGCTGAAGGCGCCGCTGGCCGTGGCGTCGGTGGTGACGGACTGGCGGGCCACCGAGGTCCGCGTCTCCGTGGACTCCCAGTAGCCGCCGCCCGACTGGGCGATGAAGCGGTTGTCCCACGAAACCTTGAAGACCTCCAGCTCGACCGTCTGATTGGGCAGGCGCTGGCCGGCGGCGCTGGCGGTCACCACGTCGATCGCCTGGGCCTCGCCGGCCTTGGCGACATAGGTGCGGGCGGCCAGGCCGACGTAGAAATCGGCGCGATGGACGACGGCGCTGGCGCGGCCGGCGATCACCTGGTTGTCTTTGCCTGTCGCCGTGGCTTCGATCACCAGATCGAGGCTGCTTGTGATCGGCTTGCCCGCGCTGTCCTTCAAGTCGGCGGGCAGATTGATCACCAGCCGGCCCTGGGCGTCGGTGGCGCCGCTCCCGCTGAGCAGCGGCAGCGTGGGCTCCGGCTCGCGCCACCAGCAGCGGCCGCAGTACCAGGGATCGTCCTGGGCGCCGAAGTCGAAGCGCTCAGCCCACTCGGGGCTGAAATAGTGGTTGGACGAGATGATGTTCCACTGGACCGGCACGTTGGCGACCGGCCCGCCGAAGAAGTAGCTGACCTCGACGGCGGCGCTGCTGGCGGTGCCGCGCACATACTCCTTGGCCGCCGGCGTCACCTTGACCTCGAACTCGGGCGCGCGGTAGGCGGCGACCTGGAAGCCGGCGTAGAAGCTCGCGTCGGCGGCGGCGACGTTGATCGAGTACGAGCCCAGCGCCGCGCCGGCGGCCAGGGTCAGCTCGCCGTCGAAGGCGCCGTTGGCGTTGAGCTGGCGCGTCTCCTGGTAGACCTGCTGGCCGTTGGCGTCGGTGATCGTCACCTCGGCCTGGCGCACGGTCGCCGGCAGGCTGAAGCGCACGTCGTCCTCGGCGCGCACGACGCCCTTGAAGCGCACCTTGTCGCCGGGGCGGTAGATCGAGCGCTCGGTGTAGAGGTGGGCCGTCAGCTCGGGCAGGTCATTGATTGACTGGATTCCCATCTCCCAGAGCGGCGAGACATTGGACCAGCCGAGGTTCATCGCCGAGAAGGGCTGGCGGATGAGCGCGGCCAGGCCATCGTCCTCGGTGCGCTTGAGCTTCAGCGCCGCCACGCCCTGGGCGTCGGTGGTCGCCGTGCCGAGCGCCGCGCCGTCGTTGTCGGAGAACTCGACCTCGACGCCGGCGACGGGCTCGCCGGTCACGCTGTTGGTGACCCAGGCCATCGCGTCGCGCTCGCCGCCCTTGAGCGTGATGCTCAGGTCGGAGACGGCCATGATGTGGGTCTGGGGCTGATTGGAGCCGGGCTGGTCGAGGGTCACGGCGTAGGCGCCGGGGGCCAGCTTGCCGCCGCCCTCGACCAGATCGACCGCCGTCAGGCGGCGCTCGTCGAGCGGCGTGTCGAGCGGCACGCTCCAGGCGCGCAGCTCGCGGGCCGAGGAGGGCAGCGGGCCGCCCCACTCCCACTGCGGCAGGCGCAGCTGCTCGGCGTCGATGCTGTAGAGTTTCAGGCTGGCGGTCGGCTGGTTGACCGAGCTGAGGCCGATCCGGGCCGGGATGGCGGCGCTGTAGACGCCGACCGGCGACGGGGCGAACAGCGTGACCTGCGGCGGCAGCGGGGCGGTCCGGTAGCTCACGCTCAGGCTCTGGCCGGTCAGGTTGCCGTAGGGGTCGGCGATGTTCGGCCCGATCCGGACCAGATAGTCAGTCGACGGCTTGACATCGTAGTTCAGGACAAAGCTGTTGTCGTAGCTGTTGAAATAGGTGAAAACCTGGGTCGGCGAGAAGGCCGGCGTCATGGAGAGATTGGCCATCACCGTGTCGGGGTTGATCGGCGCGTTGAAATAGATCGTGAAGCCGTTGTAGGGCTCGGCGGCGCGCTCGCCGTCGGCGGGCGCGGTGCGCACGATGCGGGGCAGCGGCACGGTCTGGAAGGCCTGGCGCCACTCGGCTTTCATGCCGGCGCCGCCAGAGACGCTTTGCAGGCCGGCGGCGACCACCACCTCGTAGCGCTGGTCGAACTTGAGCTGCTGGCCGGGGGTGAAGACCAGCGTCTCGCCGACGATCTGCAGCGCGCCGGGCACCGGGCCGTCGGCGCCGACCAGCTGGAACGACTGCTTGGCGCTGTCGCTGGCGATTGGCTGGTTGAAGGTCAGCGAGATGACCGGCTCGACCGAGACCAGCTTGGCGTCGCGTTCGGGCGAGGCATACAGCACCTGGGGCGCGATCGTGCTGAAGCGCCAGCTGTAGCCGCCTTCGGTGAG
>DASWWB010000509.1:0-1999 GCA_036406115.1 Herpetosiphonaceae bacterium | reverse complement strand
CGGACCTGGCGGCAGCGGCAGCGACCCTCGGTGTGACCGAGCAGGCCCTTCGCGCGGCCCTCGGCCGACCATAGGCGCCTGAGGGCAGCACACACGATTATCGCTGTTGACAACTGACCGTCAGTCAATTATAATTGACTGACGGTCAGTTGTGGCGAGAGCCGATTATGACTGCCCGTTACCGCGCCTTTCTTTACCGCCCACCCCGCTGATCCTATGGTGGGCGGCTGCTTGGCGCATCGATCCCTGCCGACTGCCATCGTATCCAACGACCATTCGGCGTGCCTCACCCTACGAAGGAGCGTCTCGTCCATGAAACTATTTCGCCGAATCGTCCTGCGCGGCGCCGCCGTGCTTAGTCTGATCATCGTCATCGCGCTGGGCTATGTGAAAATCACCCGCGGCAGCGGTGCCACGTATCCCAACCTGAATACCGCGCCGCTCTTTGGCCCGCATGCCGTCAGCATCGCTGCCGAACTGCCGCTGCCGCCCGGCAACGTCGCGGTCGCCGCCGACGGCCGCATCTTCTTCAACTATCACTATCTCGGCGGCAAGGACCGTGCGGGCAACAGTGTGTTTGAGCTGATCAATGGCACCCCGGTCCCCTACCCAAATACAGCCTTTCAGCCGAACTTCAACACCACCCTGGGCATGGTCATTGACGCCCAAAATCGCCTGTGGACGATCGATCCTGGTGGCGTTGACGGGGCGCGCAACACCCGGCTGCTGGCCTTTGACCTCGCCACGAACGAGATCGCCTACGACTATACGTTTCTCAGCGACGACGCCGATTTTGCCCAAGATCTCCAGGTGTCATCGGATGGCCGGACGGTCTATGCCGCCAGCACCGGCGTGTTCGGTTTTGTCCCTGCCAATCTGATTGTGCTGGACACCGCTAGCGGCGTGGCGCAGATACGGCTCAAAGGCGATGCCAGCGTCGAGCCACAGCCCTGGCGCATTCATACGCAACAGGGGGATGGTGTCACCACCTTCTTCGGCCTTATCGACTGGCAGGCGGGCGTCGATGGGCTGGCGCTGACCCATGATGATACATGGCTCTACTTCGGCGGCATCAGCCATGATACCCTGTATCGCATCCGCACCAGCGACCTGCGTAACGCGCAGCTCAGCGATACCGATCTGGCCATGCGCATTGAGCCCGTCGCCAAAAAACCGCTCAGCGATGGCTTCAAAGCCGATGCGCAGGGGAATGTGTATCTGACCGATATCGAGCATGGCAGTATCGTTCGCGTGAGTCCGGAGGGCACGCTCGTCACGCTCGTCCAAGATCCGCGTGTCCGCTGGGCTGACGGGCTCAGCTTCGGTCCGGACAACACGATCTACTTTAGCGACAGCGCGATCCCCGCCTATCTGACCAATACCGCCCAGCCAAGTGGCCCTGAGGTGCATGCGACGGAGGGGCCCTATTATCTGTTCAAGTTCACGAATGATCTGGCCGGAGCACCGGCGCGCTAGGCAAGCAGGCGTCGACACGGTCATGCAGCGCTCACCCGCCAGCAGCTGCCGGTCACCCCGCCGGCCGCAGGAGGTGGCTGGCGGTCTGGAGCAGCTCGTCGGTAGCGAGCGGTTTGGTGAGGTAGGCGCTGGCGCCCAGCGCCAGCAGCCGCTCGCGCTGGCCGGGCGTCGCATCAGCGCTGAGGATCACGATCGGGATTTGGCTGGTTGCTGGCGCCGCCTTCAGCCGCTCCACCACGACGTCCCCATCCACATCGGGCAGATGGAGATCGAGCACGATGAGGGCGGGCTGGTGCTGCTGCACCAGCGCCAGCCCGCCCATGCCGGTTGGGGCCGTATAGAGCATGATCTCCGGCAGGCTGGCAAACACCTGCTCCAGGAGCCGGACATTCGAGGGCGTATCTTCAATGACCACCACCGTCGCCGGGGGCAGAGTGACTGCGGGGCGGCGAGGCGGTGGCGGCGGCGCTGCCAGATCGCTGGGCGCGCCGACTGGCGCGAGGGGCAGTATGAGCGTGACGGT
>DASWWB010000508.1:0-1538 GCA_036406115.1 Herpetosiphonaceae bacterium | reverse complement strand
CTGGCGGCGATCAAAGCCCAGATCCCGCAGCGCTTCAGCAATGCCGCCAACCCGGTCTTCGCCAGCCTGAGCTACAACCCCGGCGCCGTCGCCATGTTCGCGTTCGAGAGCGAGGGCCAGGCGCTGACCTACCAGGCGCCGGCCTCGAATTTCGGCTCCAACACCGCCACGTTCGTCTTGGAGCTGAGCAAAACCCAGCTCGACACGCTGGCGGCCGCCTTCAGCAAGGCCGGCGGCACCTACCAAGTCAGCTACCGGCTGACGGTGCCGGCCCGCCTGCCGGCGGTGACCGCGACCCTGAGCTTCGACTCGGCGATCGCCTTCCAGTACCAGGTCACCAAGGCCCAGCACCACACCTGGGGCCGCGACACGCCGCGCTCGGTCCAGGAGACGCTCCAGGAGTCGGCCTCGTCCAAGGTCGAGATCAGCTGGGGCGTGGCCGATCCGGCGGCGGATCTCCAGCAGGCGGTGGCGGATTGGGCCAACGACACCCTCGCCGATCTGGTCGGCGCCGAGGTCGAGCGGGCGCTGGCGATCAGCGGCGAGCAGAGCGCCGACTCGTTCAACATCAACAGCGTCAGCAGCTTCAACGCGGTCTACAGCCAGAACATGGTGATCGACTGGTACATCCAGCCGAGCGCGCTGCTGCCCTCGCTGACGGACCTGGGCCGCTCGCTCGACGCCTTCACCGCCAACGTCGACACGCGCCAGCAGGTGATGGCGATCTCGGTCCACCTGCCGTTCGCCGCCGACAGCGGCGACGCGCCCAACATCCCGGTCAGCGACGACCGGCCGGTGCTGCTGGAAAGCGTCACCGTCACCGTGACCTACCCGGGCCTGTCCGAACAGGATGCGAGCTACACCTTCACCGCCAACGGCAGCCACGTCTTCAGCGCGCCCTACGACGCCGCCCACGGCCCGGCCTACGATCTCGCCTACGCCGCCACCTACAAAGAGGCCAGCGCGCCGGTCAGCGGCGTGATCAAGGGCCTCGACCAGGCCCAGTACGCCGTACAGCTTGAGGCGGTCGGCATGCTCAGCGTCACGTTCGACGCGGCCCAGGCCTTCGCCACCACCAACCCGCCGCAGCAGGTTGATATTTCGTTCAGCTATGTCAACAGCGACGGCAGCGGCACATTCATCAATCAAGCGCTGACGATCAAACAAGGCGACCCGACCCAGCGCGGCGCGATCACCTCGTATGTCGCCGAGCCGATCGACAGCGCCTACAACTACCAGGCCACCTATGTCTTCGCCGAGGGCCCCAGCTTCACGGCGCCGCTGCAAGGCAACCAGACCGGCTTCAGCCAGATCATCCCGGCGGTCAATGCGATCCACTCCACCGAGCTGATCATCGCCTTCCAGTCCAACCCCGACGACGTGGTGATCGACGCCACGGTCCAGATGTGGTACGACCAGCCGCTCCAGACGCCCCAGATCGGCGGCAACCAGCCGACCAAGGCCGCGCCGGCGGTGTTCTCGCTCGTGCCGGCCCAGAAAGGCGCCTGGAACTTCGTCCGCGACACCTTCAACGGCTT
>DASWWB010000507.1:0-3115 GCA_036406115.1 Herpetosiphonaceae bacterium | reverse complement strand
CGGGCGCGCCCAGCAGCCAGTTCGAGACCGGCGCCGCCGCAGCTCCCAGCCGGTGGACCAGCCGGGCGGCGCCGAACAGCCGCGAGCGCAGCGGCGCGCCCCGGGCGGCGTGGCGCTGGCTCAGGGCCTCGCTCTTGAGCCGGGTCATGTTGACGCCGGAGGGGCACTCAGCGGTGCAGGCTTTGCACTCCAGGCACAGATCCAGCACCGCGTGCAGCCCGTCGCCTGCCAGATCCGCCGCCGGCAGCGCCCCGCTGACAATCGCCCGCAGCGCGTTGGCGCGGCCGCGCGTCGAGTCGCGCTCCTGGCGGGTGGCCATGAACGACGGGCACATCGTGCCGCCCGCCGGCTTGCGGCACAGCCCGTTGCCGTTGCACAGCTCGACGGCGTTGGCCAGGCCGCCGGCGTCGGCGAAACGGTAGGTGGTGGCGATCTCGCGGCTGGGCGGCGGGCGCAGATCAGCGTCCAGCGGCGGAGCGGCGGTGATCATGCCCGGGTTGAGCAGATTGTCGGGGTCGAACAGCCGCTTGACCTCGCGGAACGCCGCGTACAGCTCCGGGCCGAAGACCCGCTCGTTGAACTCCGAGCGCAGCCGGCCGTCGCCGTGCTCGCCGCTGACCGCGCCGCCGAACTCCAACGCCAGGTCGCGCACCGCCTCGGCCAGCGAGCGCAGCTTGCGCACATCGCCGGGATCGCGCAGGTTGAGCAGCGGCCGGACATGGAGCAGGCCGACGCTGGCGTGGCCGTTGAACGAGGCCTCGGTGCCATGCGCGGCGACGATCGCGGCAAAGCGCCGCACATAGGCGCCGAGCCGCTCCGGCGCCACCGCGCTGTCCTCGACGCAGGTCTGGGGCTTGCGGTCGGGCGCCATGCCCATCAGCAGCGGCAGGCTGGCCTTGCGCACCGCCAGGATCGCCGCCCGCTCCGCCGGATCGACCGAGATCGTCGCCGTCGCGCTGATCCCGTCCCGCGCCATCGCGGCCGCAAACTCCCGGCAGCGCTCGCGGACCGCCGCCGCCTCGCCGCCGAAAAACTCGACCAGCAGCACCGCGCCCGGGGCGCCGCGCACGAACTGGCGGGCCGCCGGCCCGTAGACCGGCGACTGGTCGGCCAGCCGCAGCAGCAGCGCGTCCATCAGCTCCACCGCCGCCGGGCGCCAGGCCAAGATGGACGGGACCGCGTCGGCGGCGTCGAACAGGTGGCCGAAATGGAGCACGCAGGTGCCGGTCACCGCCGGGCGCGGCTCCAGGCGCAGCGCCGCCTGGCGGGTCAGCGCCAGCGTCCCCTCGCTGCCGACCAGCAGATCGACTAAATTGCAGGTCGGCGAGGCCGCCAGCCGGTCCAGGTTGTAGCCGCCGACCCGGCGCATGATCGCGGGGAAGCGGGCGGCGATCGCGGGCCGGCAGCGATCGACGATGGCGCGCAGGCCGCGGTAGATCTCGCCCTCGCGGCCGGGCTGGGCCAGCTTGGCGGCGTAGTCGGATTCGCTGAGCGGGGCGGCGCGGATCAGCGTGCCGTCGCCGAGAATCACGTCCAGCGCCTCGACGTGGTCGACAGTCTTGCCGTAGACAATCGAATGCATGCCGCAGGAATTGTTGCCGATCATCCCGCCGACGGTGGCGCGGTTGGCGGGCGAGACATCGGGGGCGAACCAGAGGCCGTGGGGCAGCAAGGCCTGGTTCAGCGTCTCCAGCACGAGGCCGGGCTGGACCACGGCGCGGCGGGCGGCGGGATCGATCTCGCGGATGCGATGGAAATAGGGGACCGTGTCGAGCTGGAGGCCGGCGCCGACGCTCTGGCCGGCCAGGCTGGTGGCGCCGCCGCGCGCAGTGACCGGCGTCCGGTGGCGGCGGGCCAGGCGCAGCGCCGCCAGCAGATCGCCGTCGTCGCGGGGCGCGACCACGCCGCGCGGCTCCACCTGGTAGATCGACGCATCGGCGGCGTAGAGCGCGCGCGACACCGCGTCGAAGCGCACATCGCCGCGCAGCGCCGCCAGCAGATCGCGCTCTAGCTCGTCCATGGCGCCTCGACCGCCGCCAGCAGCACCTGTTCGGTGGCGTCGAGCATCGCCTGCTCGCTGAAGCGGGCGGCGGCGATCTGGCGGGCCAGCGCGCCCTGCGCCCGGCGGCGCCGCTCGTCGCCCAGCAGCTCGGCCAGGGCGGCGGCCCAGGCCTGGACGTCGCCGATCGGCAGCAGGCGGCCGTTCAGCCCGTCCTCGATCGCGCTGGGCGTGCCGCCGGCCCTGCTCGCCAGCACCGGCAGCCCGGCGGCCAGCGCCTCGGCGATCACGACCGGGAAACCCTCGTGGCGCAGCGAGGGCAGCACGAAGCCGTCGGCGGCGGCCAGCAGCGCCGGCAGCTCGGCGTTGGGGCGGTGGCCCAGCAGCGTGACCCGCTCCGCCAGCTTGAGGCGCCGGATCAGCCGCTCCAGCCGCCGCCGGAAAACGCCGTCGCCGGCAATCACCAGCCGCGCGTCGGGGAGCCGCTCGCCCAGCGCCGCCAGGGCGCGGATCGCCACCTGGAAGCCCTTCTCCTCCTCCAGCCTGCCGACGCCGACCAGCAGCGGCGCCTTGTCAGGCACGCCGACCGTCGCCCGCGCCGCCAGGCCGCCGATCGGATCGGGGCGAAAGCGCGCCACATCGACGCCGTTGGGCACGACCGCCACCAGCGCGGGCTCGACGGCCATCTCGCGCACCCAGTCGGCCTTGACCTCGTTGCTGACCGCGATCCAGCGCGCCACATCGGCCCGGACCGCCCGCCAGCGCCGGACCTGGCCCGGGACCTGGGCGGCGTAGCGGCCCATCCGGTACCAGCCGCGCAGCGAGCGCCGGTCGCGCCAGCGGGTGCGCCAGTCGCCGCCGATCGTGCCGTGCAGGATCACGACCGCCGGCAGGTTCAGCTCGCGCCGGGCCCTGCTGATCAGCCCTTGGCCGCCGGCGCTGACGCTCAGCAGCAGATCGAACGGCGCCCGCCCGTGCTCATCCGCCAGCGCCGCCCAGCTTTGCTCGCGCCAGGCGCGGCTGTACTGGCCGGACGGCGCAGCGACCGTGATCACCTGCGGCGGGATGGCGGGGGGCGGCGGGGCGGCGGGGCGGCGGACATCTCCCGGGTGGAGC
>DASWWB010000506.1:0-1758 GCA_036406115.1 Herpetosiphonaceae bacterium | reverse complement strand
CGAAGGGAAAGTCGCAATTGTCACGGGGGCGTCGCGCGGAATCGGGGCGGCGATCGCGCGGGCGCTGGCGGGCGCCGGGGCCAGCGTCGTCGTCAACTATGTCGCCCAGGCCGGGGCGGCGGCCGAGGTCGTGGCTTCGATCGAGGCCGCCGGCGGCTCGGCCCTGGCGGTCCAGGCCGACGTGGGCACGGCCGCCGCAGCCAAGACGCTGTTCGACGCAGCGATCAGTCGCTACGGCAAAGTCGATATTCTCGTCAACAACGCCGGGCTCATCCTCTACAAGCCGCTGCGCGACACCAGCGACGAGGAGTTCGACCGGATTTTCGCCACCAACGTCAAGGGCGTCTTCGCGCTGTTGCGCGAGGCGGCGGGGCGCCTGGCGGACAACGGCAGGATCATCAATTTCTCAACGACGGTCACCAGGCTCATCCTGCCGACCTACAGTGTCTACGCCGCCAGCAAGGCCGCCGTCGAGCAGCTGACCAGGATTTTCGCCAAAGAGATTGGGAGTCGCGGCATCACGGTCAACAGCGTCTCGCCCGGGCCGACCAACACCGAGCTGTTCGCCGACGGCAAGAGCGAGGAGACGATCAAGCGCCTGGCCGCCCAAACCGCCTTCGGCAGGATCGGCGAGCCGGAGGAGATCACGCCGGCGGTCCTGTTCCTCGCCAGCGACGAGGCGGCCTGGATCACCGGCCAGAACCTCGGCGCCAACGGCGGCTTCGCCTAGCGCCGGCGCCGCCCCGTTCATCGACTTTTCACACAGCGGCGGTATGATGATCCTATCGAACCGCACGCATCGCGGAGGAAAGGATGAAACTGATGAGACAGACATTGATGAAATGGGGCGCCGCCACGATGATCGCCGCCGGCCTGCTGTTCGGCGGGGCGATGATCAACGAGACCTTCGCCCAGACGCCGCAGCCCAGCACGACCGACCCAGCCAAAGCCAACCCCGTCCGGCTGCAACCTAGCAGCCGCCAGCAGCGGCCCGGGCTGATGGGCCGAGGCAAAAACCAGCGCCAGCCCGGCGCGCTGCTCAAGGCCGCCCTCGTCAAGCAGACGATCGAGCTGACCGGTATGGAGCGCAAAGCGGTGGTCGATCAGCTGCGCGGCGGCTCGTCGCTGAGCGCGATCGCCGCCGCCAACGGCAGCTCCGAGCAGGCGGTGATCGACGCCGCGCTCAAGCAACTCGACGAGCGGCTGGGCCAGGCCGTCGCCAAAGGCCGTTTCACCGACACCGAGAAAACCACCGCCCTCGCCGAGGCCCGCGCCGCCGCCCCGGGCCTGATGCAGGAGACCGGCCTCAATCTGCCCGGCAAAAACCAACGCCAGCAGGCCGGCCGCCACCAGCTGATCAAGGCCACCGCCGAAGTCACCGGCCTGACCGAGGAGCAGGTGCGGGCCGAGGTCCAGGCCGGCAAAAGCCTGGCCCAGATCGCTGAGTCCAAGGGCAAGACGGTCGATGATGTCCTCGCCAACCTCAAGGCCAAGGCCGACGCCAAAGTCGACCAGCTGCTGGAGAAGGCCCGCGAGCAGATCAACAAGGTGCCCGGCAAGTAGCCGCATCTGGGGAACCAGGGGTCAGGGATCAGGGGTCAGGACAGGCTTTGGGATCGCACCGCTCACACAGGGGGCGTTCGCGGCGCCGGAGACCGGCCTGACCCCTGATCCCTGACCCCTTTCGCGTTGTCCCGGCCGGAACGGATTATAATGGCCGGTGATTCACTCATCACAGGAGCACGCATCGTGCGCATC
>DASWWB010000505.1:0-2019 GCA_036406115.1 Herpetosiphonaceae bacterium | reverse complement strand
TGTCGCGGCGGCCGGGGGAGGGCCTTTCCCGCATCATCTTCTGGCTTTCGACGCTGGTGATCCTCGGCCTCTCGGTGGTGACGGCGACGCTGTTCCACTGGAATCTCATGGCCTATCTGGCGGCGCTGCCGTTCCTCGCCTTCCATATGCGCTGGCGCTGGCTCACGTGGCTGCACACGCTCTATGGCGTGGCGTTCCTGGCCTTCATGCTGGTCAATTACAGCTTTGTGCCGCTGACCGATGTCAAAGGCTGGAGCGACGAGGCCACCGGCTGGGCCTATGGCTGGGACGAGACCGCTGCAGCGGTCGAAGCGGCGCGCGTCGAGCACGATGCCGGCTTCGTGGGCACGGCCGATTACACCACGGCGTCGCTGCTCGGTTATGCGATGGCCGACAAGGACGTCGTCAGCCTCAGCAACCGGCGCGACCAGTTCGACTACTGGTTCGATCCAGCCGCCCATGCGGGGCAGGATGCGATCCTGTTCGGCGACACCTGGCGGCCGCTGACCGCCGACGTCACCGGGCGGTTCACCGAAATCGTGCCGCTTGCCGAAATCCCGGTGATCCGTGGCGGCAAGGAGATCGACCGGCACCAGATCTATCTGGGCAAGGGGTTCGCGCCGGCGCAGTGAGCTTGCGCCGATCCGGCCTTCCTCTATGGTTCAAGCGGGGTAAGGGAGAGAGATGATGGCGACCGGAATCTTCACCCGCGGCGGTATGGCGCTGGCGGCCCTCTGTGCCCTCGGGGCGACACCGGCCCTGGCGCAGAGCGCGCTCGACGATTGCGCGCGTGAGGCCGCCAGCCAATACGAATATGGCTATGAGAGCATCGGCCGCGACATGACGGCGATGGACGCCGCCGCGGCCGTGGAGGCCTGCGAAAAGGCGCTGGCCGACAATGCCGACAACCCGCAGGTCAAGGGCTGGCTGGCGCGCGCCTATGTGTGGTCGGGCGAGACCCCCAAGGCGCTCCCGCTGTTCGAGGAGGCGAGTGCCGGCGGCAACGACGTGGCGCTGACGCTCTATGGCGACATGCTGATCGTCGGCGACGGCGTCGAACAGGATATTCCGCGCGGCACCGGGATGCTGCAGACCGCGGCCAGCCACGGCTTTGCGCCGGCGCAGAACAGCCTTGGGCTGAGCTACGATATCGGCGAGGGCGTGGCGCAGGATTATCGCGAGGCCGCCAACTGGTACCGCCGGGCGGCGATGCAGAAGCTGCCGCGGGCAGAGGCCAATATCGGGCTGATGTATTATCAGGGGCTCGGGGTGGAGCAGGACTATGTCGCCGCCGCCGGCTGGCTGCAGCGGGCCGCCGAGCACGGCGACGCCAATGGGCAATACAACCTCGGGCGCATCTATCAGGATGGCTTCATCGACCCGCCGGATCATCAGGTGGCCTGGGGCCTTTATCAATCGGCCGCCGACCAGGGCGACATGTTCGGGCAGAATGCGCTGGGCTATCTGATGGAGCAGGGGCAGGGTGGCGAGGCCAACGCCGCCATGGCGGCCGACTATTACGGCCGGGCAGCGGAGCAGGGACTCGCCGCGGCGCAATACAATCTCGCCACGCTCCACGAAGTGGGCAAGGGCGTCGCCAAGGATGAGGCGCGGGCCTTCGAGCTCTATTCGCAGGCAGCGGTAGCCGGCGATCTCGACGCGATGGTCAATCTCGGGCTGATGTATCTCGATGGCCGCGGCACCGCGCAGGATTACGCGCAGGCGCTGGCCTGGACCGAGCAGGCGGCAGCGCAGAGCCATCCGGTCGCGCACAATAATCTGGGGCACATGTACGAGCATGGGCTGGGGGTGACCAAGGACCTCGAAAAGGCGCTGCTGAACTACCGGCTGTCGGCTGACCTGATGTACCCGCTCGGTGTGGACAACCATACGCGGCTGGCGGCGGCGATCGAGACGCCCGCGGTGCCGGAGCCGCCGGCCGGAACGCCGCTGACGAAGGCCTATCCGCCGGGGAAGCTGGACGGGTAGCCCTCAGTCGGCACGGAAACTTCACCGCAC
>DASWWB010000504.1:0-3196 GCA_036406115.1 Herpetosiphonaceae bacterium | reverse complement strand
CCGGCAGCTTCGTCGGGCTTGAGAACTACCGCAAGCTGCTGACTGACGCCCAGTGGGCGCCGTTTTTCTGGCGGGCGCTGCGCAACACCGCTGTCTTCTTCGTCATCCATATGCTGGTGCAGAACCCGATCGGCCTGCTGCTGGCGGCGCTGCTCGACGCGCGGGTGCTGCGCGGCCGGGCGGTCTACCGCACGCTGCTGTTCGCGCCGACCATCCTCTCGTTCGTGATCGTCGGCTTCATCTGGCAGCTGATCCTCAGCCCGCTGTGGGGCATCGCGCCCAACCTGAGCAAAATGGCCGGCATCGCCTACAAGCCCTGGCTGGGGCTGGAGGGCACCGCGCTGCCGGCGATCTCGCTGATCTCGGTCTGGCAGTTCGTGGGCATCCCGATGCTCCTGTTCACCACCGCGCTGCTGGCGATCCCCACCGAGCTGGTCGAGGCGGCGCGGGTCGACGGCGCCAACGCCTGGCAGGTCTTCTGGCGGATCAAATTCCCGCTGATCCTGCCGACGGTCGGCATGGTCAGCATCCTGACCTTCATCGGCAACTTCAACGGCTTCGACCTGATCTACACCGTCAAGGGCGCGCTGGCGGGGCCGAATTTCTCGACCGATGTGCTGGGGACCTTTTTCTACCGCACCTTCTACGGCTTCCAGCTCCAGCTCGGCAACTACGCGATGGGCACGACGATCGCCGTGATGATGTTCCTGATCATCCTGCTGGTGACGCTGATCTATCTGTTTGTCTGGCAGCGGAGGGTGCTGACCCATGAACTCTAAGAGCATTTCCGGCGGGCAGCGCCAGGCGCGGGAGCAGGAGCGGGCGCGGGCGGAGCGGCGCTCGGCGCTGGGGCGCAGACTGGCGCCGGTGGCGATTCATGGCGTCCTGCTGCTCTACACGCTGATCGCGATGGCGCCAGTCATCCTGGTGGTGATGAACTCCTTCAAAGACTCGAAGGAGATTTTCGCCCATCCCTACCTGCCGCCCTTCGGCGCGACCTTCGAGCCGGTCGGCTACGAGACGGTCTTCGGCCAGAGCCAGGTGGCGCGCTATTTCATCAACAGCTTCCTGGTCACCTCGCTGTCGATCAGCCTGGTGCTGCTGTTCGGCGCCATGGCCTCGTTCGCCCTGACCGAGTACGCCTTCCCCGGCAACACGCCGCTCGGCATCTACCTGCTGCTGGGCCTGATGATCCCGATCCGGCTGGCGACCGTCAGCATCCTCAAATTGATGGTCTTCCTCGGGCTGCAAAACACGATCTGGTCGCTGATCCTGGTCTACATCGCCCAGGGCCTGCCGTTCGCCGTCTTCGTGCTCACGCAGTACATGCGCCAGGTGCCGAAAGAGCTGAAGGACGCGGCGCGGATCGACGGCGCCAACGAGTACCAGATCTTTTTCCTGGTGGCGCCGCTGCTGCGGCCGGCGCTGGCGACGCTGGCGGTGTTCATCATGATCCCGATCTGGAACGATCTCTGGTTCCCGCTGATCCTGGCGCCCGGCGAGGCGTCGCGGACCCTGACCCTGGGCGCGCAGCAGTTTCTGGGCCAGTTCCAGACCGACTGGAGCGCGCTGCTGGCGATGCTGACGCTGGCGATCGTGCCGGTGCTGCTGCTGTACGTCATCTTCTCGCGCCAGCTGATCCGCGGCCTGACCGCCGGCGCGATCAAATCCTAATGGGATCAGGGGCCAGGGATCAGGCCGGACGGCAGAACGGCCAGCAGCGCCAACCACCCAGGCGCGGCTTCGCAGCCGGCCTGATCCCTGATCCCTGACCCCTGATCCCTAATCCCTGATCCCTGATTTCGCACAACTTAATCAATTTCTCTGCTACACTATGGCACTATGCCGCTTCAGTCATATCGCCGCCCAACGGCGCTGAAAGCGGTTCCGCGCTCGCGCACAACGAGGGGTTAAGATGAAACCATTGAGCCGAACCGGCACCCTGGCGGTGTCGTGGACCCTGTTTTTTGGCCTGGGGCTGCTGGTGGCGGCGCTGGGGCCGGCGATCGCCGATCTGGCGACCCGCACCGGCAGCACGGTGGTGGAGGCGGGCGGCGTGTTGACCGCGCTGTTTTGCGGCGGCTTCGCGGCCCAGCTCGCAATCGGCGCGCTGAGCGAGCGGATCGGCCAGCGCGCGCTGCTGTTCGCCGGCGCGCTGTGCTACGGCGGCGGCATGCTCGGCATGGCGCTCAGCCCGGCCCTGCCGCTGACGCTGGCCTGCGGCGTCGTGACCGGCCTGGGCCACGGCACGCTGGTCGTCGTGATGCACGTGCTGATCGCCCAGCTGTTCCCCGAGCGCAGCGTCTCGGCGCTCAACCTGCTGAACGTCTTCTTCGGCGTCGGGGCGACGCTGGGGCCGGTGGTGGCGCGCCAGGCGCTCCAGGAGTGGGGCAGCGCGCTGCCGGCGCTCTGGATCGGCGCCGGCCTGATGTTCATCCAGCTGCCATTCATCCCCTTGCTGGCGACCAGGCCCGATGTCGCGGCCCACGCCGACGGCGGCGCCCAGGGCGGCGCGCCGCGCGCCAGGGTCTACGGCCTCCCGGCGCTCTGGCTGTTCGGCCTGATGCTGTTCCTGTATGTCGGGGCCGAAAGCGGCGTCGGCAGCTGGGCGACCCGCTACCTGGAGCGCAGCACCGCGATCAAGCCGGCGGACGCAGCCTTCGTGGCCTCGGGCTTCTGGCTGGCGCTGACTGTCGGCCGCATGCTCGGGGCGGCGCTGGGGACCCGGCTGTCGTCGGCGGCGCTGCTCCAGCTCTGCCTGGGCGGGGCGGCGCTGGGCGGCGTGGTCTTCGCCCTCAGCCCGGGCAACCTGGCGCTTTCCAGCGCCGCGATCCTGCTGCTCGGCGTCTGCTTCGGCCCGGTGTTCCCGACGACCCTGGCCCTGGTCAGCGCAACCTTCCCCCAGGCCCAGGGCGTGGCCACCAGCGCGATCGTGGCGATGGGCAACGGCGGCGGCATCGTCCTGCCCTGGCTGATCGGCCTGCTGCTGGAGCGCGCCGGCCCGCCGGCCAGCGCCCTGCTGGTGATGGTCGCCACCCTCAGCATGGCGGCGATCTTCACCGCCTACCGCCTGCGCCGGCGCGGCGCCCCCGAAGCCGCCCGCGAGCCCATCGCCTCTTAAACCCAACCGGCAGGCCGCTGGCGGATCGATCCCCGCCGGCGGCCCGCCGCTTTGTCCCCCCCCCCCCCCCCCCCC
>DASWWB010000503.1:0-3530 GCA_036406115.1 Herpetosiphonaceae bacterium | reverse complement strand
CGTCTCGGTTCCGGCGGCGCGGCGCTTCGGGCCGGGGCTACTTCGCCGGCGGCGCCGCCGCGTTGGCCTCGCACTCGGCCTGGATGCCGCGCAGGTCGTCGAGGCTGTAGCCGCCGCTGTCGCCGTCAAGCTCGGCCGCCTCCAGCGAGGAGATCGCCTGGGCGATCCACTTGGCGCCGAGCGCATGGTCGTTGTTGGCGGTCACCAGCACCGCCGCGATCTTGCGCATGACCGACGCCTCGTTGGCGACGGCGCCGACAGCGTTGTAGAGCGGCCCGGCGGCGTTGAAGGCGTCGTAGGCAGCCTGGAGCTGGCCGAGCTCCAGGTTGCAGTCGCCGATCGCCTCCAGGACGAACGCTTGATTGAGGGACGCGCCCGCAGCCTCGTAGAGCGGCAGGCTGCGCTGGTAGTGCGGCAGGGCGTCGGCGTGGCGCCCCTGGCTGAGGGCGACATCGCCCAGCCCGTCGACCGCCGACGCCACGCCCAGCCCGTCCTCGGCGGCTTCGTAGGCCGCCAGCGCCTGCCCGAACCGCTCGCCGGCCGGCTCCCACTCCCCCTCGGTCAGATGGATTCTGGCGAGCTGGAGCAGCGCCGCCGCGAGCGAGGCCCCATCCTCCTGGGTCTCGAACAGCGTGATCGCGGCCTCGCTGGCCTCGATCGCCTGCTTCGCTTTGTCGCCGCCGTGATAGGCCCGCCCCAGCGCCAGGAGCACGCGGGCCTCGCCGGGCTGATCTTCCTGCTCGCGGAAGCTTTTGAGCGCCGCCTCGTAGTTGGACTCGGCGTGGGCGTAGTCCTCAAGCTCCAGGTAGCAGCCGCCCAGCGCCTCCAGCGTCATCGCCTCGGTGAAGGCATCCTTGTTTTTGCGGACGAGGGCCAGCTCTTTTTTGTACAGCTCGATCGCCGCCTCGTGGTCGCCGGCGTCGGCTTTGACCACGGCCAGATTGTCGAGCATGGTGACGTGGGCGTCTTTGTCGTGCTTTTTGGTCCAATCCAGAACCGACTCGAACAGCTCGGCGGCGCGGTCGTTGTCGTCAAGCAGATAGCAGAGCCAGCCCCAGTGTTCGGCGAAGGCCGCCAGCTCGGCCCCCTCCAGCGAGCCGGCGGCGCGATTGAAGTCGGCGCGCCACTCATTGGCGAAATTGACCCAGCCCGGATCCTCGTCGCGGGTCTCGTAGAGCCGGGCGGCGAGCGGCGCCATGGCCCTGGCGAAGCGCCCGTCCAGCTCCGCCTGCTCGACGGCGCGGGGCAGGTGGCGGCGGAAATACTGGCGCAGCACCGGCAGCGAGCGGTAGAGGACCGAGTCATCGGCGAGCTGGAGCCGCTCCAGCAGGCTGTGGTGCCAGAGATGATTGAGACTCTTGGCGACCGCCTCGATCTCGCCGTCGCCTGCCTCGCCATGGAGCACGACGGCCAGGCTGGCGGGCGAGAACGCGCCCTGGAACACCCAGGCGGCGCCCAGCAGCGCGCGGTGCTCGTCCGACAGGGCGCTGACGCTGGTGCCGATGCTGGTCTGGAGCGTGAGCTGGCGGTGGCTGGCCTGGACATATTTGTTTTCGGCGCGATCGAGCTGATCCTCGAAATCGCCGACGAACTCGGCGAGCTGCGCGTCGGTCTCGTTGAAGGCCCCGCCGAGCAGGCGCAGGCTGAGCGGATGGCCGCCGACCTGGGCGCTGAGCGCCATCGCCTGCTCCTGGTCGATCTCGGGCTGGCGCTGGGGCGCGTTCTGGCGGAACAGCCAGCCGCCTTGTTCGGGATCCAGGCCCGCCAGTTCGAGCGCCGTCTCGCCCTCCCAGCCGAGGTAGCGGCGCGACGTGACCAGCAGGCCGACGCGGCGGCCGGGCAGCTGTTGCAGCCACTGGGCCAGCTCGATCGCGGCGGGATCGTCCTTGTCGACGCCGGCGACCAGGCTTTCGGCGCCGTCGAGCACCAGCAGCGTGCGGCGCTGATCGAAATAGGCCTCGGCGGCGGTCTCGGCGGCGGCGGGATCGGCCAAGGCGTCGACATCGGCGCCGATGAAGCGGCAGATCGACTGGAGGACCTGGGCCTTGGAGGGCAGGTTCTCGAAGGCCAGCGCCAGCACGCCGCCGGGCCACTCGTAGGCCACCCGCTCGGCGCCGACCCGGGCCAGCGCGGTCTTGCCCTGGCCGCCGGGGCCGTGGACGGTCACGATCGGCACGCGCCGGTCGCCGGTCAGGTACCACTCCAGGCCGAGCAGATTGCCGTCGCGGCCGTGCAGCGCGCCCGTCACCGCCGGCAGCGCCTCCAGGTCGATCAGCGGGCGGTGGGCCTCGATGCGCGGGGCGCCGGACTGGCGGACAAACGGCGGCGCGGCGGTTTCGAGCGAGGTGTAGAGGATGGGCACGCCGATCGCCCAGGCGCGCGGGCTGTCGGCCAGCCCTAGTCGGCCCTGGCGCACCGCCTCCTCGATCGGCACGCCGCGCGCCAGCTCATCGTAGAACGACTTGCAGAAGATATTGGCGTCGATCTCGGTGACGCTGAAGCGCATGCCGAGGGCGTAGGGCACCTTGTGCGCGACCAGCGAGGCCGCCAGATTGTTGAAGGGCGTCTCGCCGGGCGTGGCCGAGACGCAGGCGCTCAGCACGACCAGCTGGGCGGTGCCCCGGATATGCTTGATGAACTCGCGGGCGCTGACGGCGTCGACATTGCCGCGGGCGTTGACCTCGTCCAGCGCCAGATCGCCGATCTCGCGCTCGAAGTAGAGCAGCGCGCCCTCGGCGTCCTGGCCGCCGTGGCCGGTGAAATGGATGACCCGGTGGCGCTGGCCGGCCAGCAGGCGGCGGAGGGCGCTCAGCGTCGCCGGCTCGGCGCGCTCCAGCGTCACCGCGTTGGCGGTGGCGCCGATGATCTCGGTCAGCCGCACCCACTCGCCCTCGGTGTCGAGCGGGGCCAGGCCGCCGCCCAGCGGGTGCGACGGCACGACGATTGTGTGGAGCGGCTGATCGACGGCGGCGGCGGCCTGGCGCTTGTCAGCGGGCAGGGCGCGCACAAACGGCACCTCGGTCACCACCCACTCGTTGGGGCCGTAGGCGTACTCCCAAGGCACGCTTTGCAGGGCGGGATCGTCGGCCACCAGCACGACGCGCTCGGGCAGCGCGTCCAGCGCCTTGCTGGCGGCGGTGTCGGCGCCGAAAAGGGCCAGATAGGCTTGCTTGCCGTACTCAACGGGATCGGCGATCGGCGCATCGGGGGCCGCCTGGAACGGGAACACCGACGCCAGCTCAAAGCGGTGCGACGGCGCGCCATCGCAGGAAACGTCGATCTCGGTCTCGGAATGGCGGGTCAGTACGAGTTCCATAGTGCTTCCTTCTACACAGCGGCGACGACAGGGGAAGAACGGAGCCCCGGCGCGCGGAGGCGGCCGGGCGGCTCAGATCAGCTGGTGCTCGTGGGCGTAGCGCGCCGCGGCGGTGCGGGTCTTCACCCCAAGCTTGCTGTAGATCGATCGGACATGGGCCTTGACCGTGAACAGGCTGAGCACCAGCCGCTCGGCGATCTCGGCAGTGCTGAGC
>DASWWB010000502.1:0-8389 GCA_036406115.1 Herpetosiphonaceae bacterium | reverse complement strand
CGGCGGGTTGGCGTACTGTTCTCCCACGGCGGCCACATCCTTTGTCTTGCTACCCTTCGGCCCTATTCTCACATTGTTGTTCGGGAGCGTCAAGAACGCGAGCCAGGCAGCGGTATCAGCCCTGCGGCGCTGGGGGACGTGGCAGCCAGGCGACGCTACAGCTAAAGATACCCCGCTCGACACGCCCGGCAGCAGTGATTGTGACTAGTTCGTTTTCGTAGGCGGAGCCAGTTGGCGTCCGAATCCATTGCGATAGTCCCGCATGGCCGACGGTGGCGGCGCAGCCAAGCCACTGGCAGACGTACCGCGCCAGGCGCACCCAGTCCTCCGCCGCCTCGCGGTCTGGCTTCCAGGGGACGGGCGTGCGGTGGGCGACCGCAACGCCGATGGGAAAATTCGGGTCACGTGAGGGATAGAGATCCAGGTTCATGACGATGTCCGCCGGCCACGGATAGTTCAGGTTGATGCCCACCGCAGATCGTGGCATGGCAAGCGCGCCGGCAAACACCTCCGCCAGCTGGTCTGGGGCATGCGGGTGATGGAAAAGCAGACCACCAATCCTGGTAGTGCCCTCTGGATGAATGATCATGGCGGGGGAGTCAAGATCATCCAATGCGTAGGCGTAGAGATTGACCACCCACAGGGCGCCCGTCTCATCTGCGAGCAGCCATTGGTAGGGATTAGGGCTTTCATCAGAGGTGAGGCCGCGGCAGCCTGCGGCGGCGCAGAAACGGCTGAGCCGGCGCCGGTCAACATATGCATGCGGTGAATCCGCCGTGCGCACCGTAATATCCAGATGGAAGAAGAAGTCCCCGTCGCCGTGCTCCCGGTAGAAGCAAAACAGCTCAAAGCCATCCTCGGGGGCTGTGGGCACGCCGATCCAGCCGTATTCCGGCCCAATCCAGATGGCGCTGGCTGGGATATCGAAGGCCTGGATGATGCCGCTCAAGATCAGCGCTTCGCTCAAGCGCCGATCGCAATACAGATCTCCGCCGGACATTCGCCGCGCTCCCTTCTGCCTCCGCCCGTCGGGGGGCAAAACGAGCATACCGGGGCGGCGGCAGACTGGCATCGGGCCGTCGGAGTGTCACCGCGCCGGCGGCCCGATACCGGGCTGGGTAATGACTGAAGACGCGGCGCTATGGTATGGTTCCGCCATGATTCCACCTGGACTACCAGCAATCATCGCTGAGGCGCTGTGCGCGATGGAGACCCGCGCGGATCACGCGCTGCTCCCCGTCTACCGCCAAGATATTTTCTTGGGCCTCAAGCTCCATCCCCACGAATCGCGTTTCCGCGCGCGGCTGGGGCTGGCGATGATGCGCGATCTGCTGCCGCTGTGGCAGGCAAGCGGCACCGAGTTGCCCGAGTTTGATCACGCCCTATGGGTGCTTGATCAGCTGGGATCATCTGAGCGAGAGCGACACCACGTCAATGCGGCGATCGAACAGCTGGAGGAGGCGTTTCGGGAATTCTGGAGAATGTGGTGGGATGAGCCGCCGGATCACGCCAGGCTCATCATGCGGACGCTGGTCTCCGCGTTGCGCGAAGCCCTGGGCCGCGATCCGCTCTACGAGTGCCATTTTGACGTGGTCGTGACCGACGAGGACCTGGATCTGGAGGAGACCGACGCGGCGAGATGGGCGGCAATGATTTGGGGCGGGAGGGTTGGCAAGCCCGGCGACAATCCCTTCCAGCGCCGAGCCTTCTGGGGGTGGTGGCTCACCGTGGCGGTCCCTGAGGCGCTGGAAGGGCTCGCCGACTAGCGGATGGATAAGCGGCGGGAATGTCAGCGCCGCTCATGAGAGGAGAAAATGATGGATCGGGCAGAGCTTAAGGCGTTGGAACAGATCTTAGCTGAGATGCCAATCGCACCGGCGCCAAGCCCGTGGCGCAAGGTCACCATCTCTGCGGTCGGCGGGCTGCTGGCAGTGGGGTTCGGCCCGGGCTCGGATCTGCTGCTGGTCGTCTCATCCCAAGGGCGCGGCGTCCTCGATTGCCGCAGCGTCGCCCGCGTCGCCCGCAACCGCACCAATGCGCTAGACGAACTTGACGAGCAGCAGCTCGTCGCCTTTGGAATCGGCCCGTTGGACGGCGTATTGGTGTCCATGGCGGGACTGCCGGGCGGAGGGCTGCCGACCGGCAGCGGCGATGGCTGGTCGGTTGAGGTGGAAACCCTGCGCTGGCCCGAGCGCTACATATTTCTGGTTGAGCCATGGCAGTCGCTGTATCAGCTCCCGCCGCGCGCAACGAAGATTGCCACCGATGGCGCGTGCACATTCCGAGCTGCGGGCTTTTCGCCAACCGGCCAGAGCCTGGTGGTGGCCACCAGCTGCGATGTGAGCATTTGGGCCAGAACGCCCGGAGAAACCGCCTAGCCAATCCGATCGGCAGCCACGCGGGCCGACCCGTTGCGCCTCTCGCTACCAGCATAACGGTCGCATGGCGGCTCGCAGGGATCTGCAAGCCCATGGAGCGATCAGACGGGAAGGGCAAGCTGGAGCTCATCTTCCAGCGACACACGCGACCGCCAGAGCCCCACCAGCGCGTCGACGACTGCCGGATCGAACTGCGCTCCGCTATGCGCCTGGATTTCCGCGATCGCGGCGGCCACCGTTTGGCGCGTCCGATAGGGGCGGTCGTGGGTCATCACGTCAAAGGTATCGGCGACGGCGACAATGCGGCTGGCAAGAGGGATCGCCTCGCCGGCCAAACGATCAGGGTAGCCGGCGCCATCCCAGCGCTCGTGATGGCTGCGTGCGATCACCTCGCCGAGCTGGAAGACCGGCACCTTGCTTTGTTCCAAGATGCGGGCGCCGATTGTCGTGTGGCGCTCCATCAGCGATCGCTCCTCCGGAGTCAGCGGACCCTCTTTGCGAAGGATAGCGTCGGGGATGCCAATCTTGCCGATATCGTGCAACGGCGCTGCCTGGTGCAAGCAACTCACCTCGTCTGGCGGAAGCCCCAGGGCCTCCGCCAGATGCTTGGCCAGCACGCCGACGCGCTGCGCATGCATGCCGGTCTCATCATCCCGGAACTCCGCCGTCCGCGCGAGGCGAAGCAAGGCCTCCGCCCGGGCATGCTCCATGGCCGCGGTTCGCTCCCGGACGCGCTGATTGAGCATTTGATTCTGCAGCTGGACCGTCTGATGCAGCCGATAAAGCTGGAGGGTATTCCGCACGCGCAGCAGTGTTTCGATCGAGTCGAGCGGCTTGGTGAGAAAATCCTGCACGCCCATCGCCAGCGCCCGGCGTTTGGCGGTAACGCTTACGTCCGCAGTCAGCACCATGATCGGCACATAGGTCTCTGGCGGCATCTGCGCGCGCAGCTGCTGAATCACGGCGAAGCCGTCGACGTAGGGCATCATCAAGTCAATCATCACCAGATCCGGCTGGATGCGCAGGAACAGGGCGAGCGCCTCGCGCGAGTCGTTGGTCACCGTAATCTGCTGAAAGCCGCCGGCCCGCAGAATTTGGGTAAGCACCTGGGTGTTCATGACTTGGTCGTCGATCAACAGGATGGATGCGGGATCCGCCGGCTCTTGGGACATAACAGCCTCTTTTATCATGATGATTGTGACTGAACAGACCTGGGACGCCGATCAGCTTACTTCGCGAGACGCACGACGGTAATCGTATCCTTGAACCCGCTGAAGGTGGCTTGCGTCTGGCCGGGCACCTTCGGGAACGGCTGCGTGCGCGACTCATAGGCCAGGACCCAGTCCGACTGCCCGATGGCCGCCGCCACCCGCTCCGGGGTTTTCCCTTCCAGCTTCTCGCACGGCTGCAGGATGACCGTGCAGACCGGCTCCGTGCTGAAGACGTGGGCGTCGCCCGGGATATTGGCGGCGGCGTAGGTCTGGATGGATGCAAGCACATTGTCATGCGGCAGGCCGAAGCGCAGGCCCCAGGTGACGAGCCCCAGCGCAACGAACGCGCCGGCGATGCGCATCCGCCGGACGTGGAGCTGCGGCGCATGCTCCAGCTCCTCCGCGAGCAGGCAGAGCAGGGGGAAGAGCAGCAGGATGTAGTAGTGCGGGCTGCGGAGGGCGATCACGCCCAGGAACACCACCACGGCCACGGCCCAGGAGACGAGGATCGAGGGCTGCCCGCCGCGGCGCCGCACCAGCTGGTATCCGCGGTAGAGCGCCAGCGGCACGCCGACGACGAAGACGATCACGGTCGAGAAAAACATCCAGTAGCGCGAGGCCGCCGCGCTGATCGCGGTGCCGAGGTCATAGTTCAGCCCGGGGCTGTCCACCGCGCCGAAGGTGCGCAGGACCTGGTTCATGTTTTGCTGGATGAAGGCGTCGCCCCACACGGCGACCATGCCGCCGACATACGCGGCGACGACCAGCGCCAGGCTGCCGGCAAGCATGCCGTACTCGCGGGCGCGCCCGCGCCCGCGGACGAACCACTCCAGCGCCACGAACACGACCAGGAACAGCGCGATGTGTTTGTAGATAATGCTGGCGCCCATCAGCGCGCCAGCCAGGGCGTAGCGCCAGGCGCCGTTGCGCGTGATCGCATGCTGGTACGCGATCAGCGCTCCGCCGATCAGGATCAGCTGGCCGTTCTCAATCCACCCGATGCGCGCAGTAAAGACCAGCCACCCCTCCAGGACGAGAAACAGCAGGGTTATGAGGGCGGCGGCGCGGCCCGCGACGAGACGGACGAGGCGGTAGGCGACAAGCAGCGCCACCAGCTGCGACAGCGCGGCGAAGATCCGGGCCTGCAAAATGCCCGCGCCGAACATGCCGAACCAGGCGCTGAGCAGGCTGAAGTAAAAGGGCGGGTGCGACAGGTACGGGGCGCCGCCGACCAGGCTGGGCGCGCCGGTGCGCAGCATATTTTGGCCGATTTTGGCATACACGACCTCGTCCAGCTCCCAGCCGGGCGCCGTGTTGATGAAGAGGAGCCGCAGCAGAGCGGCGACCAGCATCATGCCGGCGACCAACCCGAGCTCAAGGCCAGGCGTCAGGGGGGCGGAGCGCAAACGGGTGCGAATGGATGAAACAGACATGGCGGGCCTCCTCGGCTCGGGATGAAATCGCGGATCAGGGCGATGGGATAGCGACGGACGCATACTCGACGTGGTTCTGGTGCCTGCTACCAGCCTACGGCTGGCTATTAACCGCAAGGCTTACGGACGCCACCCAGGTTGCGGCCGTGACGGATTTTGTCGCGGCGGATGGACGGTGATGGAGATCGCCGACAGCGGGCGCGCTGGACCGGGGCGCCCGCGCGGCGGAAGGCGCGAACCGGTCGGCGAGGGCGATCAGCGCCCCGGTTGGTTGAACCGTGGCGGTTCGCGTAAACGGATCCACGACCTGCCAGAGCGTGTCGGTCAGCTGGTCGATGTGGTATCCCTGGCGGCTGAGGCTCGAGAGGGCGATTGAAACGCGCTGGGCGGTGATGGTGTTCATACTTGCCTCGCAGAGATAATGGCGATGGGGGCCTCGGTCCGATACCGTGAGCGGGCGGGCTGCCATCGACGGCCGGCCCGCTCGGCGATCTGGCGGCGCTAGTGGATCTGGAGCATCCGCTCCCGCGCATCCCGCCCCGACGGCGTCTGCCGCCCCTGGAGGAACGCCATCGTCCAGACCAGGATCAGCAGTGCGGTCCCCCACGGCACCAAGAGCATGCGGAGGCTGCGCGCCCGGACGACGTTGGCCAGGCCCAGCAGCAGCATACCGCCCAGGCCCCCCAGCAGGCTGAGCCAGAGGCCCGCCAGGCCGAAGGTCATCAGCAGCGCGATGGCCGTCACAATGGCGCCGCCGCAGGCATCGATCACCAGTCCGGCCTTGCGCGCCCGGCTTTGCACGAACGCGTTGTCCGGCTCGTCGCGCAGCATGGCGCCGATCGTGTAGCCGGCGCGCCGCCATTTCAGAGAGAGCTCCTGCCAGTCGGTGCGGTGCTTGTGGAACACGACCAGCTTGTCCGAAGCCAGGATCGAGTGGCCGGCCTGCATCAGCGCCAGCGCGATCCGCGAATCTTCATGGCTGACGTAGCGATGGTTCTCCATCGGCCAGCTCGCCATCCGACTCGCCCGGGCGTCAACCAGGAAGCACGAGGTGATCGGCAGGCTCATGCTCTTGCCCAACGTCTCGCTGGTGAGCAGGCGCCCCTGGCCGAAGCGCGGCATTTCCGTGATCAGGCCCTGATCCAGCACCCGCGCCCAGTAGGCGCGCCGCTGCTCAGGCCAGGCGGCCATCGTGCCGGCCACCGCCGCGACGCCCTGCTCTTGCATCATCGCGACCGCGCGGGAGAGCGTGTTGTGGGGGAAGCGGATTTTCGTATCAGTGAAGAAGATCACCTCGGCGCCAAGCTGAATGGCTTTGTTGCGGCCGGCCAGGCGCTTCATGTTGGCGTCGCGAACGGTCGGATCGGGATGGGAGACCTCGACCGGGATCACGCGGCCGCTGGCGATAAACTCCTGGATGGGCGCGAAGGTGGAGTCGTTCGGCGAGCCCACGATCGTGATGAAGAACTCGCCCTGGTAATCCTGTGCCAGCAGGCCCTCGACGCAGCCGCGGATGACACCCTCCGACTGGCGGGCGGGGATCACGATGCCGACGCGCGGCAGCGGGCGGCCGGGTGCCGACGACGGGAGGCTGCGCGGGACGGCCGCGTAGTAGCGCCAGGCGAGCGACAGCAGGTGCTGGAAGTATTGCAGGCCGATCCGCCAGTTCGCCTTCGTCTCGCCAGCCATGCGCGCGCCGAAGGCATACGGGATCTCGGCCAGGCAGTTGATCCGCGCGAACAGCAGCACTTCCAGGCTGAATTTCCAGCCTTTGGGGCGCATGCGCTCCAGATCAAGGCTGTCGCGGCGGACGATGAAAAACCCGCCAAGCGCGTCGCTCACGCCCCACAGCCGGCGCGGGAACATCACCCGGGGCAGAAGCCGCAGCCCCCACGAGGCCAGCCGCCGGTAGGCGCCGTCCAGGCCGCCGGGCGACCCGCCCGCGAGATAGCGCGACGGGAACACGACATCGTAGCCCTGCCGAGCCTTGCGCAGCAGCTCCGGCACCACCGCAACGGGGTGCTGGCCGTCTGAGTCCATGTCCAGCACATAGGCGCCGGTGCTCTTGGCGGCCCCCAGCAGCATCGCCACGCCCAGGCCCTCGCGCGGCCCGCGGATCAGGCGGACGGCCGGGTTGGCGGCGCTGACCTGGCGCACGATCGACGCGGTGATGTCGCTGGGGCTGTCATCGACCACCAGCACCTCGTAGGTTCCCGGCTCCAGCGCCGCCGTCAGCTCGGCCAGCAGATCGCCGATGCCGGGCTCGTTGTAGGTCGGCAAGATCACGCTGAGCTCGACCGTGGACGCGCGCCGGCAGAGCTGGCGCGCGTCACCCGGCGCGGCGCGGAAGACAAAGCGGTCATTCGCCACGTAGTTCCAGACCATCAAGAGGGCGGTCGTGGCGACGTTCGCGGCCATGTAGTGGACGCCGCCCCACAGCAACAGCGCGAACAGGCTCTGGTCAAGCGCCACCGTGACGACCTTCGATCCATGGAAGCGCAGCCATTGCGCGCCCATGGAGCCGTCGCGCTCCCGCCAGTTGAGCCGGCGGTTCAAAAAGAAGCTCGCCTCGATCGAGACGACGGCCTGGATCGCGTAGGCGACGTACACCGGCAGCCTCAGCGCTTCGACACCCAGAGCGAGCACCGCCGCGCCAAGCAGAAAAACCAAGCCGCCGACCATTGAGAATCCTGCGAAACGTTTCAGCATGTCAATCACTCCTGGCTGGATGGGAACATCATCGGTAGCGCGGGCCAGCGCAAAGCTGACGGTTCGCAGCGTGCGTGCTGCAAACAGCCAATGCGGCCCCGCTTTGGTGGTGATGTTCGCTGGATGGATGAAGTGTGGTGCAGTCAGTCAGTGATTGCTCATTGCTGCCGATACAGGAGGTTGCCCTCGATCTGAGCGCGCCACGGGAGATCCTTGTGGATAGATCCGGCGTTTCCTCACGCAACGCCTGCTGCAGTTGCGTATCTGTCGCCTAGCATACCTATGGGCCGGGGGCGCTTCATCAGCTAGGTGGACATGGTTTTTGGCGAATCGCGGCGCGGGACTGGCCAGATGGCCTATGCGGGACGGTCAGCGCATCGGGAAGCCAGCGCGTCAGGATTACGGCCTACAATGAAGCAGATTTACTACAATCGATAGGAAGAGATGAGGGCCATCGCGGACGCTCCGGCGCCGCCGCGCTCTCGCTAGCCACTGCTGGAGGACATTTGGTATGGATCAGCTCATCGCATCATCCCATCTCTCACCGACTGATCCTGGGGGGGCGGCTGGCTACCCGCCCGGCGGAGGAGTATGGGTGGAACATGCAAGCGCGGCGAATGTCGCGGCGCACAATGTCATCGGCGGGAATTTCACCCAA
>DASWWB010000501.1:0-3016 GCA_036406115.1 Herpetosiphonaceae bacterium | reverse complement strand
ACCTGGGCCGGCGTGGTGTCGATCAGCCAGGTGAAGCTGGCGGGCGAGGCGTCGACGTTGCCGGCGGCGTCGATCGCCCGCACCGCGAAGGTGTGCGCGCCGTCGCTGAGGCCGGTCAGAGTCAGTCCGCTGGCGCAGGTTGTGAAGGCGCCGCCATCCAGGCTGCACTCGAAGCCGGCGACGCCCGAGGCCACGCCGCCGCTGGTCGGATCGTTGCCGGTGAAGGAGAAGGTGGCGTTGGCGCTGGCGCTGAGCGCGGGCGGATTGCCGGTGATCGTCGTATCGGCCGCGGTCAAATCGACCGTCCAGGCGTAGCTCGCAGGCGAGGTGTCGGTGTTGCCGGCGGCGTCGACCGCGCGGACGCGGAAGGTGTGGGCGCCCTCGGCCAGGCCGCTCAGGTTCTGCGGACTGGCGCAGGTGGCGTAGGCCACGCCATCCAGGCTGCACTCGAAGCGCGCGACCACGCTGCCAGTGCCGGCGCCGATGAAGCTGAAATTGGCGCTCGTGCTGTTGGTGGCGGCTGGCGGCGTGACGGTGAAGGTCGTATCCGGCTCGACAGTGTCGACGGTGAAGGTGTTGGTGTTGGAGTCGACGCTGACGTTGCCGGCGGCGTCGGCGGCGCGGGCGCGGGTGGTGTGCGGGCCGTTGCCGAGCGGGATCGTCGGAGCGTAGCTCCAGCTGCCGCTCGCGTCGGCGGTGGTGTTGCCGACAACGCTGCCGTCGATGAAGATGTTGACCGTGGCGCTTGGCTCGGCGCTGCCGGTGACCGGCGGGAGCGGGTTGTTGGTGACCGAGCCGTTGGCGGGCGTGTTGGTCACCGGGGCGGGCGGCGGCGTGGTGTCGACGGTCCAGGTGAAGGTGGCGGGCGTGGCGTCGACGTTGCCGGCGGCGTCGATCGCCCGCACCGCGAAAGTGTGCGAGCCATCCGCCAGGCCGGTGTAGACGCGCGGGCTGGCGCAGGCGATGAACGCCCCGCCGTCCAGGCTGCACTCGAAGCCGGCGATCGCAGCGCCGCCCAGGGCGTTGCCGGTGAATTGGAAGGTGGCGGTGCTGCTGTTGCTCAGCGCCGTCGGGTTCGCGGTGATCGTCGTGTCAGGCGGAGCGGTGTCGACGGTCCAGGTGTAACTCGCGATCGCCCCGGTGTTGCCGGCGTTGTCGGTCGCGCGGACGCGGAAGGTGTGGGAGCCGTCCGCCAGCCCGGCGTAGCTCTGCGGGCTTGTGCAGGCGGTGAAAGCCGCCCCGTCCAGGCTGCACGAGAAGCCTGCCACGCCGGAGCCGGTGCCGTCGCTGGCGCTGAAGGTGAAATTGGCGCTGGCGCTGTTGGTCGGATTGGCGGGGGTGGTGTTGATCGTCGTCGTCGGCCCCGTCGAGTCAATCTGCCAGGTGTAGGAGGCCGGCGTCGGGTCGATGTTGCCGGCCTGGTCGACCGCCCGCACCTGGAACGTGTAGCTCCCATCTGGCAGCGCGGCGCTGGTGGACGGGCTGGTGCAGGAGGCGAAGGCCGGCGGCGTGGCGGAGGTCAGGTAAAGCCGGCACTGGAACGCCAGGCTGCCTGGCGGCGTGACATTGTCGGTGCCGGTGAACTGGAAGGTCGGCGTGGTGTCGTTGCTCGGGTTGCCCGGCGGGGTTGTGATCGTCGTGTCCGGCGGCGTCGAGTCGGCGACCAGGTTCAGGACGACTTGGGCGATGGCGCTGCGGCCGCCGTTGTCGCGGACAACGTAGTAAAACCGATCGAGGCCGGTCTCGGTGGGCAGCGGCGTGTAGGTCAGGCGGTCGTCGGTCAGGTTGCCCGGCGTGCCGTTGTCGTTGCGCGAGATGACGCCGCCGCGCGCGCTGACCCCCGAAAATGTCCACAGATGGACGCTGTCGCCCGGGTCGCCGGCGGCATCGTTGCCCAGGACATTGATTGTGGACGCGATGCTGTTGGGGACGGTGATGGGGGTGAGGGAGCCGTCCGCATAGGCGGCCGGGTGGAGATTTTCGATCAGCGTCGGCACGCTGCCCAGCGCGAGGGTGCCGATCGGGTTGCTGACCGGCAGCAGGGCGACCGTCCCGCCGCCGCTGAAGGTGTTGTTGGCCGCGATGTAGTCCTCGGCTGACGGGCCGGTGGCTTCGAGCTGCAGGCTGGCGGTGGCGTATTCGCCAAGCCTGACGCCGGCGGCGGGGATGGTGTTGCCGATGATCGCGCCGCGCACGTTGAACGCCGCGCCGCCCGTCGAGCCGCTGCCGCCGCGCAGGAAGATGGCGGCGTCGTTGCCGTTCGCCTGGTTGTTGTCGCTGAGATTGTTCGCGCGCAGATTGACCTGGGCGCCGAGATCGGCGACATCGGCGCGGATGCCGCTGCCGCCGGTGCTGCTGATCTGGTTGCCGATGGCGGTGACGGTCATGTCGCCCTGCGCCCCCGGCGCGCTCCGGATGCTGATGCCATGCTTGGGCTGGGCGGGGTCGACGTTGTTGATGATATTGTCGCGGCTGTTGAGGCTGAGCGCGCCGCCCGGCGATTGGTAGTTGACTGAGATCCCGTCTCCTGCCACGCTGCTGAGCTGATTATCGGCGATTTGGGCGCTGAGCGTAGGGGCGCTGCCGGCGCCGGAGGCCGTTTCGAGCGCGATCACCCCCGGGCTGGCGCCGGTCATGTTGCTGATGACGTTGCTCACCACGCTGGTGTTGACGATCGCCGCGCCGCCGCTGATCGTGTGGACCGCCGCTTGGCTCAGATTGGAGAACGAGGACTGGGCGACTGACTGGTTCACCGTCGCATTGCCGCTCGCGCTGAGGTAGATGCCGGTGTTCGGCACCGTCGCGTAGACCCCGTTGTCGGTGAACAGCGAGGTGTGGGTGAGCAGCGTCAGGTCGGCGGTGCCGCTGGCGATGACGGCGACCGCGTTGCTGGCGATGTTGCGGAAGGTGGAGCTGTAGATCGCGATCGTCGGGCTGCCGCTGCTGACCTCGATCCGCAGGCCGGTGCAGCCGCTGGGCGCGGTCGAGCAGCCCTCGGCGCCGATGCCGTCGAACA
>DASWWB010000500.1:0-2041 GCA_036406115.1 Herpetosiphonaceae bacterium | reverse complement strand
AGGCTGGGCGGCCGGGGATGCCGCAGGCGTCAGCGCGGCAACTGGCGCCGTGGGCGGCGGGGTCGCCGGAGCGCCCCCGGCGGAGCAGCCAACCAGCGCCGCCAGCATCGCCAGCCCGATCCATCGTCGCATACGCCCTCCCTAGCGACCCGCCAGCGCGCGGATCGGCAACGTAAAAAAGAACGTCGAGCCCGCCCCGGGCGCGCTCTCCACCCACATTTCGCCGCCATGCATCTCGACCAGCCGCCTGCTGATCGGCAGGCCCAGGCCGGTGCCCTGGTACTCGCGGGTCAGGTCGCCCTGGATCTGGCGGAACTCCTCGAAAATCTTCTGCTGATCGGCGGGCGCGATGCCGATGCCGGTGTCGCGGACCGACACGCATAGCTCATTGTCCACGATCTGCGCCCGCACCGAAATCTCGCCCTGCTTGGTGAATTTGGCGGCGTTGGAGATCAGATTGAGCAGCACCTGGCGGAAACGGGACTTATCGACCCAAATCGGCGGCAGCGACTCCGGCACGTCCAGGTGCAGCTCGATCGGCTTCTCCTTGGTCAGGCCGGCGGCGGTCGCCATCACGCTCTTGAACACCGGCAGCAAATCCATCTCCTCGCCCAGCAGCTCCATGCGGCCGGCTTCGATCTTGGAGATATCGAGGATATCGTTGATCAATCCCAGCAAATGCTCGCCGGAAAAGCGCACCCGGTTGAGAAAATCGACTTGCTCCTCGGTGACCGGGCCGGACATGCCGGCCATGATGATCCTGGTGAAATTAATGATCGAATTGAGCGGCGTCCGCAGTTCGTGGCTCATATTGGCCATGAAGCGCGACTTCATCTGGTTGGCCTCCTCGGCGGCGGCTTTGGCGGCGGCCAATTCCTCGTTGGCGTGGGCCAGATGGGCTTCGCGCTGATTGACGAGATTGAGCTGGGTTTGCAAATCGCCGATCAAATCGCGGGTGCGGGCCGTCAGCGAGTTGAAGGCCTCGGCGAGGGTGACCAGCTCGACCGGGCCGACCGGATTGGCCTGGCGGTCGAGCTGGCCGCCGGCCATCTCGGTGGCGGTGACCGTCAGGGCCGCGATCGGCCGGGTCAGCGCGCGGGCCATCACGGTCGCCGCCAGCACCGCCAGCGCCACCACCAGCAAACCCACCAGGCTGGCGATCCTGGTCGAGCGGGTGACCTGGGCCAGGGCGTTGGCCTGGGTGTCGCTCAGCACCACCTGCCAGCCGAGCGCGCGCAGCGGGTCGAGATTGATGCCGCTGGTGGTGCGCAGGCCGGCGTGGGCGATCACCGCCGCCCGGGCGGACTGGTCCTCGCCCAGGCTCCAGCCGGAGGCGCCTGCCTCCAGGCGCCCGCCCGCCAGTGCCGCCGCCCAGATCGGCTGGCCGATTTGGGAAAGATCGGAGGCGCCGACCATGCGGCCGTCCGGCGCCACCAGCGCGCTCTGGCCGGAGCCGCCGGGCCGGATCACCTCGACGGTGCGCTGGATCGCGCTCAGCTCGTAGGTCGAGGCCAGCACGCCGATCGTGCGGTTGGTCACGGGATTGGTCAGGCCCACGGCGATCACCAGCGTCGCCCGCCTGCTGTGGGGGTCGATCAGCACCTCGCCGAGAAACACCGCGCCCTGGCCGTTGTCGTAGGCGGCGCGCCACCAGGGCAGATCGGCGTACGAGAAGCGGGGCGGCTTCTCGCCGGGAGCGGCGACCAAGCCGCCGTTGCGGTCAGTCAGGATCAGATTGGCGTGGGCCATGTTGGTGCCGCGGAAGCGGGTGATCTCGGCGGCGGCGGGATTGTTGCGGTAGCGGCGGATGAACTCGCTGGTCTCGGGCTCGCCTTGCCAGCGCTGCTCGCGCTGGGCCAGCAGCGCCGCCGGCGGATCGAGGCCCAGCGCGTACTCGGCGTTGGCGGCCTCCAGGCTGTTCACGACCGCCGGGTTCTGGCCGAGGGTGGCGAGGCCGTTGATTTGCAGCTCCAGCTGGTTGCCGACGCGCTCGGCGTTGATCTCCGCCAGCGCCTGGTAGCTGCCGCCGACCTGGCGGACC
>DASWWB010000499.1:0-6284 GCA_036406115.1 Herpetosiphonaceae bacterium | reverse complement strand
GCCGCCGTTGACGGTGTTGAGGAGGTCAAGGTAGACACCCGGCGGCGCTGCCGGGTCCGTATAGCTATCGTCCCCCAGGATGGTGCGGGGCGAAAAGAAATCGCTGCCCAGCGTGCCACTCCCGACCATGGGATCAAACCACTCGCTGGCGGTCGACTGGCCCATCTCGCCGCCGACCGCCTGGAGGAACGGCACCAGCATGGGATCGACCGGCAGGCCTCCCGCCACATCGGCGCCGATCGCGCCCCCCATCTGCGGGCTGTAGCCCTCGAAAAAGTCATTCCCGCCATTGTCGAGCCGGGCGATAAACCGATACATGTTGCCATAGGCGACAAAAGTGGGGGCGAGCGCGGGCGGCGCGATGCCCTGGGCCGCTGTGATGGCGGCGCCGTAGTTCACGCCTTGCTGCTCGGCCATGGCCCAGAGCGGGATGATCTCGGCCTCGCTCATGCCGGCGGCCTGGGCGTCGAAGAAGCGCTGCCAGGCGTAGGCGGCGCCGCCGCAGTCATTGAAGTCCGGCGGCGGGGCGCCCCCCAGCTCATGGAGGCGCAGCCCGTTTTGCATCGCCTCCAGGACGCCTGCGTCGGCCCAAGAGGCCCAGGAGCCCGATTGCATCCGCTCCATCTGCTCGGTCTCGGCAAAAAAGACGATGATATCTTGGATGTTGTGGAACCAGTTTTCGCCATCAGGCCCCATCCGAGTCTCCAGCGCCTCGACCCACTGGAGCCGTTCGTTCGGCTTCATCGCCTCGAATTCAGCGGTGGTGACATCCAGCCGCAGCAGGTTGCCGGCGCCGTCGAAAATCGGTCCGCCGCCGCCCCCGCCGCCGCCGCCCCCGCCGCCGCCCCCGCCATCCTCGCCATCGCGCTGATACACCCGCCCGTCGAGCTTCCCGCGCGTGGGCGGGCGGCGCCGCAGGCGAGGGGCGTGGGCGGGAGCGGGCGTCGCGTCCGCGATGCCCCAGTCGTGAAAAAGCGCGGCGGCCTCCGCTTCGGCGCCATGGAAAACGGCATGAATCTGCATGGTGGTGGCGTCGGCCGCCTCCAGCGCCGCGATCAGCCGCCCGACGGCGGGGACCACCGCCCACTGCATCTCCCCCAGGAAGGCCTGGGCGGCATCGCCACGCCAGCTGCCGGCGGCCAGGGGCTGGAGCGCGCGCCGGAGCCGCCCGGCGACATCCTCGATCTGCCCGGCCTGGTGGCGGAAGCGCTGCGCGATCTCCTCCAGCGCGGGATAGTCCATCTGCACAATCGGTGCTGCCATGGGTGTGCCCTCCATCCCGAAAGATGAGCTTATCGAGGCGTCCGCCGCAGCGTGCGCGGCGGCTGGCGAGCCGGCGGTGATCGCCGCAGCGTGCGGTTAGCGCTCCTGCGCAACGGCATTCAAGTCCTCCAGGTGCTCCTCGAGCAGATCGCCGGGGCATTCCGTCGGATTGAAATGATTGTGGCCAAACACGTTGTCGATGCCGTAGGAGGAATCCAGCCAGCCGATGAGGGCGGCGGCGCTTTCAAGCTGGGCGGGGGTTGGCTCGTTGTCGCCATCGCGATCCCATTCGAAGCCGTGGTCGTAGAATCCAGGGGATGGGCCGGGCTCGAAATCGCCAAGGATTAAAATGCCAACTTTTCCAGTGTTCGCGCCCGCCACATGGGATCCGCGCGCTGTGATATCCCGCCCCTCGTAGATCGTGCCGTCAGGCCCGATGATATAGTGGTAGCCGATATCGGCCCATTGTTCTACATCCATATGCAGGTCTTGCACGGACTTGACAGTCTTGTCGTTGGTGTTGCCGGCGTGGTGGATGACGACCGTATCGAGGCTGTCAGCGAGCGTAGCGCCGGGCTGGAGTTCGCTGTAATAGGCGTACCCATCGGTATTGGTTGCCGGGTCGTAACGCCCCTCCTTGACGGATTCGAAGTTCGGCGCCCGGGCGCCCCAGTCGTCGCGCGAGACAATCTCCGGCTTGGGTGTCGGAGTTGGGGTGCCCGGGGCCGGCGTGGGGTCGGCGTCGGTCGGCGTCTGCTCCATGCCGTGCGACAGCGTGGTTTTGGCTTTGACGCCGGCCTGGAGGTCGCGCCCGCCGCTGATCCCGCCGGGGCCGATCCGCCCCATGTCGTACCAGTCGTCAAAGAGCGCCGCCGCCTCGCGCTCGGCCGCGCCCATCAGCCTGCGAATCTCCTGCGAGACGCGCTGCGCCTCGCTGAAGACATCGTTGAGTCGAACCAGGGCTGGCCTGACGTCATGCTCCATCTCAGCGAAAAACGCCGTGGCGCTGTCGCCCAGCCAGCTTCGCTCCAGCTGCTGGGTGGCGCGCCCGACCCGGCCGCCCAGCTCCGCGATCACATCGGCGGCCGCTCCAAACCGTCCGCTGATGGTGTCCAGCTGCTCGTACGCGACCTGGATGATCATCGCCCCCATACCGCCTCCCCGCCACACAGCGCTAACGAAATCTTAAGGTTTGCCTGCGTACGACTATCGCATAGGTTGGCGCCGGCGGTGTGTTATTCTATGAACACAGTCTTGTGTTCAGAATCGCGAGGCAGGCGATGGAGGCGACGGCGACGCAGGGGGAGAATCAGCGGGCATTCGGCATGATGATGGCCCAGGTCAAGCGCTTTGGCTGGACCGTGAAGCGCTTCCAAGAGGAGCTGGAGCAGCACGCGCTGTTCTACTCGCGGGATGGGATCAACAACTGGGGGAAGCGCGGGCGGGCGTTTCCCCACAACCCAGGCCTGATCTTGGCGATTATCACCGTGCTGACCAGTGATCCGAAGCGGCGCTGGACGGCGGCCAGTTGCATCGAGTTCGCGCTGGCGGCCGGTCAGGCGGTCGAGTTTTTGGGCGAGCTGGCCGCGCACCCCTTCCTGCCGGCCGACGAGTACCAGGCCGCGCTTGCGCAGCAGCTGGCGGCCCGCTTCGGGGCGGCGGCGCGGCGCGGCGCCGACGGCCCCGCCCTGCTGCTGACGATGCCGCTCGATGCGGTGCCCAGCCCGGTCGGCGCCGCGAGCGGCTTGCTGCCCCGGAGCCCGTTCGTGAGCGGCCGCGAGCAGGATCTGCTCCAGTTAGCGCGCTGGGTGCGCGACGATCGGCTGCGCCGGATCGTCATCACGGGCGTGTCGGGCCAGGGGAAGACCCAGCTGGCGATGGAGTTCGCGCGCTGCTACGGCCCGTATTTTGCCGGCGGGGTCCTGCTGGCGACCGCCGACACGCCCGCCCGGCTGCGGGCCGAGGCGCTGGCCTGGGGCGGCGCGCGGGGATTGGCGCTGCATCCCGGCTATGATGATCTGCCCGACGCGGAGCAGCAACGGCTGCTGCGACAGGCGCTCCAGGACCCCGTGCCGCGGCTGCTGCTCATCGACAACGCCAGCAGCGCCGATGCCTATCTGCTGGAGGAGCTGGTGCCGGAGGGCGGCGGGGTGGTGCTGGCGACCAGCCAGCATCTTGACTGGGGCCCGCAGTGGCAGATCGTCGAGCTGCCGCCCTTGACGCCCGCCGCCAGCGTCGAGCTGTTTCGGCGGATCTGCCCGCACCTCACGGCGGCCGATGAGCCGATCATCCACCAGATCGCCCAGCGCTTCGACTACCTGCCCTTTGCGCTCAGCCTGGCCAGCGCGTTCCTGCGCCGGCACCGGCAGGGGCCGCTGGGCGGCCTGGCCCATTTTTACGCCACGCTCTGCGCCCGGGAGGTGATCGATCACGCGGCCTTGCGCGCGGAGGATGCGCCGCGCGGGCCCGTCGACGCCCAGCGCAGCGTGGCGGCCGCCATGGGGCTGATGCTGGCGGTCCTGGAGGAGGGCGATCGGGTGGATCAGCAGGCCCGCGACATCCTCATCAGCGCCGCCGTGTGCGCGCCGGGGGCGCCGCTGCCGATCGCGTGGCTGCTGGCGGGCACGCTGGGCCAGAGCTGCGCGCAGCCGATCCCGCCGCTGCTGCGCACGGCCCTCCAGCGCCTGCGGGATCTGGGCCTCGTGACCGCCGGGCCGGAGCAGACCGTGGCGCTCCACCGCCTGCTCCGCAGCTACGTGCGCACCCAGCACGATCTGCGGGCGCCGCTCGCCCGGCTGGCGCAGACCGCCTGCGCCGAGATGAGCCGCTATGAGAGCAGCCTCACCCAGCTGCACCTGATCGCGCCGCATGTGCGCGAGGTGGCGGAGCACGCCCTGGCGGCGGATCTGGCGGATGCCGCCAACGTCGCGATGGGCATTGGCTGGTACGCCTCGCTGAACGGCCAGCACCAGGAGGCCGGACGCTGGCTGGAGGCGGCCCATACGAGCGCCCTGGCGCACTACGGCCGGCTCCATCCGGTGACCGGCGAGGTGTACTGCCGCCTGGGCCTGGCCTGCCTCGGCCGCAACCAATATGCGCGCGGGGCGCGCTATCTGCGCCTGATGGTGGAGATTTTTGAGGAGATCTACGCCCCCGACCATCCAGAGCGGGCGCTGGGCTACCACAACTATGGCACGGCGCTGATTTTGTGCGGCGACTACGCGGAGGGCGCGGCGATGATCAGGCGCTCGCTGGCGATTCGGCGCGCGCGGCTGCGGGCCGATCCCGGCGACCACGCGCTCCGGCGCGACCTTGCGCGCAATCTGCGGACTCTCGGCCAGCTCGCCTGGTATGTCGGCCGCTACCGCCGCGCCTACTGGTACACCTGGCTGGCCTGGCGGATTTTTGCCAGCGACGCCGGGGCGGCGCCGATCGCCCTGGCCCAAACCTGCCACAACCTGGGCGCGATCCTGTTGCTCTGCGGGCGCTATGCTGCGGCCCAGTCATGGCTCGCCCAGGCGCTGAGTCAGCGCCGGGAGCTGTACCAGAGCCGCAGCGACGGCGCGGGCCGCTGCTGGCACCACGATATCGCCGAGACGCTGGCGCTCCAGGGCTGGGTGCTGGTGGAGGTGGGCGAGCTGGAGGCGGCCGAGCCGCTGCTGCGCGAGGCGGTCGCGATCAATGAGCAGGTGCTCGGGCCCCAGAGCTACGAAACCATCCAGTCGCTGGAGCCGCTGGCGGAGCTGGCCATCGCGCGCGGCGAGGCTGATGCGGCCCACGCCGTGGCGGATCGGATCGAGCGGGCGCTGGAGGAGATCTTTGGCCCCGACGCCACGCTGGCGCAGGCCCGGGCCTATGAGCGCCGCGCGCGGCTGGCCTGGCAGCGCGGCGATCTGGCGACAGCCCGCGACCGGGCGAGCAGAGCAGTGGCGCTGTGCCGCCGGATCTGCCCAGAGCATCCGCACCCGATCGCCGGCTGGGCGGCGGCGGTGCTGAGCCGGATCGCCGCCGCCCAGGGCGATCCGGCTGCGGCTGCGGCTTGGGCGGCCCAGTCGCGGGCCACGCTCGCGCTGACGGTTCCGCAGCATCCTGCCTCCGCGCAGATGGCCGGGTCGCCGGAACGGGCGGCAGATCGGCGCGGCTCACGGTAACCATTGCCGGTGGCCGCGCTGTCCGCCTTTGCCAGCCGGCCGCCGGTCCGCTAGCGCCGGGTGAGCGGCAGATAGAAGCGCTCGCGCTGCGTGACGGTGCGGGTCAGGCCAATCCCGCGCAGGGCGTAGAAATCGTTGGCGAAGAGCCGGAGATCATCGGGGACGCACGACCCGCCGGTGCTGGTGAAGCGCACCAGCTCCCACCAGCTGTCCGTCGCGCCCTGCGGCTGGTGGTTGTGGTTGTTGGCCTGGCGGGAGCGATACAGCCGGCCATTGTGCATCACCAGGCTGCCGGCGCCATAGACGATCGGCGTGCCTTTCGTCGTGCCCTCGGCCGGGAAATCCGGCGCCTCGCCGATCGCGCGGTTCCATTTCTCAATGCCGAGGTAGTTGGCGCCGGGCGCAAGCTCCATGAAATTGCGGAAGCGCGGCAGCGGGACGGTTCCCAGTCGGTTGTTGGTCGCGGTCAGCTGCGCGGTGCCTTGCTGCTTGAGAAACGGCGCCATGACGCTCGAATCGTAGACATTGTCCTGGGCCGCCATGTGCGCGACGACGCCATTGTAGGCGGCCCAGACAATCGCCGCCGGGGTGGTGCGCCCAGGATACACGACAGCGTAGGAGCCGCCCAGGCGGCCCACGAGATTGTCGCGCACCAGGACCGGCGTCACCGTGTCGCCCCGGCTCTCCAGATAGGCCGCCTGGGGCGTCTGGCTCGACAGAAAGAGATTGTTTTCAATTGTCAGCGGCTTGGTCGGATCAAGCGGCAGGCCGTCTTTCGGGCTCAGAAAGGCGATCAGCAGCATGGCGCCGCCGCCGATCACGATGTTGTGGCGGAAGGTGGTGCCGCCGCTCCGCAGCCCCAGCTGCACC
>DASWWB010000498.1:0-2071 GCA_036406115.1 Herpetosiphonaceae bacterium | reverse complement strand
GTAGTCGGCGATGAAAATCGAGCTGTGGGCGCGCTCGTCGTCGACGTAGCGGCTTACGTCGAACTCCGGGTTGTCCAGCGGGGTTTTCTCGCCGCGCTCCTGCATCATGCGCCAGGCTTTGAGCATCAGCGAGCGGCGCATCGAGGTGTAGTAGAGCTTGCTCGGCGCCCAGGCCGCGCCGGCCTCGGGGTACTGCTCGGGGTCGGCGGCGGCGTGGAAGGCGGCGACGGTGATTTTGTGGGCGGCGATATGGTCCGGGTGGCCGTAGCCGCCCTCTTCGTTGTAGCCGATCAGCACATGCGGCCGGTGCTGGCGGATCAGCGCCACCAGGCGGCCGGTCGCCTGGCTCAGATCAGCCTGGTGGAAGCAGTCGGGATGCTCGTTGGACGGCGTGCCGACCATCCCCGAGTCGCGGTAGCCGAACTGGTGGAAGACGTTGATCTTGAGCAGCTCAACGGCCTGCCGCAGCTCCTCGTCGCGAATCTCGGCTAGCCGGGCTTTGTTCTCCGGCGTATCAAGCTCCGGCTGGACAATCTCGCCCTCCTCGCCGCGGGTGCAGGTGACCAGGATGGTCTTCGCGCCCTCGTCGGCGTAGCGCAGAAAGACGCCGCCGGTGGAAATAGCCTCATCGTCGGGATGGGCGTGGACAGCCATCAGAGTGAGCGGGTGGTCTGACATGAACGTGGTCCTTTCCAATACAACATCACTCCATGATAGCCCGGGAGCGGCAAAACGCAATGCTCACGGCAGCGCTTCGCAGCTCCCCCCGGCGCAGCGGATGACCGCCAGCGTCGCCGCGTCCCCCGGCAGCCGGCCGCCGGCGCCGGACGCTGCCCGGCGCGCGCCGTCAGCCAGGCTGAACAGCCCCGCCAGCACCCGGTAGTCGCCGTCCGGCGGCGGGGCGGCGAACGGGACGCGGAGGAGCTGCGGCGTGACCAGCCCCTGCCGCTCCGCCAGCTCCGGCGCCGGCGCCACTGCGATCTCGGCCGCTTTGGCATCATCCGGCCCGACGACATGGACGAACAGCAGCTCATCGGCGGGCGGGGGCTGGCTGGCGCGCCAGTAGATGGTCCATTCGAGGCCCGGCAGCTCATCCCGCCAGCGCGGCGTCTCGGCGCTCAGCAGCTCGGGCCCGCCGGCGAACGCGGCCAGGCTTTGCGGCGGCGCGACGCGGTACCAGAGCAGCGGCGGCAGGTCAGGGTGATCGATGAACGGCCGGCTCCAGAACTCGCGCTCCAGCCGGCTGCGCAGCAGCTCGCGGGCGCTGGGATCGGCGTAGGCCAGCCGCCCCTCGTCCGGCAGGACGATCTCGGCGCGGTCGAGCATCCCGTCGAGCTGGGCGCGCTGCTCCGCCGGCGGGACAGTCGACCACCAGAGAAAGGTGTCGAGGAAAAACCGGCCGTCGGCCATTTGGATGGGATTATGGCCGGCCAGCAGCGCCGGCGTCGGCTCAAAGGCCAGGATGTCCTGATCCGGCGCGACCTCGGCGCGCAGCCGCAGCGCCGCCTCGGCCAGGAAATCGTCGCGCACGACCTGGCGGGAGGTCGGCAGGTCGCTGCTGAGCGCCAGCGGCAGCGCCAGCAATGGCGCCGAAGCCAGCCAGCGCCGCCAGCCGACGGGCCGCGATTCCGGCGCGACGGCCATGGCGCAGGCTCCGGCCAGGCAGACCGGCCCGAGCGCCAGGCTGGCGTAGTAGTGCTCGTAAAACGAGGGCGCGCCGCCGATAAAAGCCCACAGGCCGGCGGTCCAGAGCAGCAGGAGGCCCCAGCCGGGGTGCAGCGGGGCGGAGCGGGCGCGCAGCGCGAGCGCCAGGGCGCCGAGCGCGCCGGCGACTGCCAGGAAGGCCTGGTCGGGCCGGCTGAACAGCTCCTGGGCCCGCCGGAGCGGGGTGAGGCCGTACTGGGTGCGTGCGAGCTGGGCGCCGATCACCTGGCGCGGCAGCTCAAGCGGGGCGCGGAGCAGAAACGGTGCCAGGATGAGCGCGCCGGCGGCGGCCAGGCCCAGCGCCGCCCAGCGCCAGGCCGCCCAGCGCCGGAGCAGCGCCAGATGGAGCAGCATCGCCAGCGGCAGC
>DASWWB010000497.1:0-13196 GCA_036406115.1 Herpetosiphonaceae bacterium | reverse complement strand
CGGGGGGGGTGGGGGGGGGGTGGTAAACCCCGGCGGGAGGCGGGAGGAAAGCCCCCCCCCGCGGTCAGCGGAAATCCCCAGCCGCAGCAAAAAAAGCAGCCCGCGCAGCGCCCCTGCAACACTTGCAGCCCAGCCCGCGTCAAACCAGCAACAAGAGCGGCGAAGATGACCGCTGAAACGGCGAATGAATAGATAGACAAGGAGCTTCGCAATGGACCAACGCTTGACCCGCCCGACCGACGACCGGATGATCGCCGGCGTGATCTCGGGCCTGGCCCGCTACGTCGAGATGGATGTCACCATGCTGCGGCTGATCGTCGTGGTGCTGACCCTGATCGGCTTCGGCACGACCATCCCGCTGTATGCCATCCTGTGGCTGATCGTGCCGGCCACCGGCACCGCCCAGGACACCCGCTCGGCGGTGCGCTCCAATCTGCTGGAGATCAAGAGCCAGGCCGAGTCGCTGCTCAACAAGAGCGGCCTGCGCGCCAACAAGGCCGACTGGAAGTTCGATCCGCACACCGGCCAGCCCCTGCCGCAGCAGCCGGCGGTGGAGCAGAAGCCGCGCTTCGATCCCTACACCGGCCAGCCGATCGACAACGCCTAATCCCGCCTAGCCATGGCGCCCGCCGCGTTCTGCGGCGGGCGCCATTCGATTCAGCGCCGCTTGCAGGGCCGCCATGGCCCCGGGCGCGACCCAGTAGGCGCTGGCCTGCCCCTCGTGCTCCCACTCCAGCAGCCCCGCGTTGATCAGCACCCGCAGATGGCCCGAGATCGTCGACTGGGCGCGATCGGTGCGCAAAACAATCTCATTGCAGATGCAGCCAGGATGCGCCGCGACAAAGCGCATAATGCTGATTCGGAGCGGATGGCCAAGGGCGTGGCACATCAGGGCGAGCTGGCGCTCGCGCTCGCCGGGCTCGATCGAATCCATCGCAACCTCCTGGCTAAAACCACAGCGCGGCGCGTCGGCCGAGGCCGCGCACCGCGCAATCCGGGGCTGATGCCGGGTGTCAGCTACTCAAGGTAGGCGCGCAGCTTGCGACCGCCATAGGCCGGGTGGCGCAGTTTGCGCAGCACCTTGGACTCGATCTGGCGGATACGCTCGCGGGTGATGCCGAACTCCTTGCCAACCTCCTCCAGCGTGCGGTATTTGCCGTCGCCGAGGCCGTAGCGCAGCTCGATGATCCGCCGCTCGCGCTCGTCGAGCTTGCACAGCACTTCTTCGATCTGCTCGCGCAGCAGGTGCTCCGAGGCGCTCTCCAGCGGCGCGACCGAGCGCTCGTCCTCGATGAAATCGCCCAGGACGCTGTCGCCCTCGGTGCCGACCGGCATCTCCAGCGAGACGGGCTGGCGCGAGACTTCCATCACGCGGCGCACCTTCTCGGCCGGAATGCCCAGCGCCTCGCCGATCTCCTCGGGCGTCGGCTCGCGCTCCAGCGCCTGCTGGAGGCGGTGGGCGGTGCGCTTGACCCGGTTGATCGTCTCGCCCACGTGGACGGGCAGACGGATCGTGCGGCTGTGGTCGGAGATGGAGCGGGTGATGGCCTGGCGAATCCACCAGGTGGCGTAGGTGGAGAATTTATAGCCCTTGTGGTAGTCGAATTTCTCGGTGGCCCGCATCAGGCCGATGTTGCCCTCCTGGATGAGATCGAGGAAGGAGAGGCCGCGGCCGACATACTTTTTGGCGATCGAAACCACGAGCCGCAGATTGGCCTGGATGAGATGCTGGCGGGCGGCCTTGCTTTCCAACACTTGCTGCTGCAACTTGGCCTTTTCGTCCAGCGCGAACTCGCACGCTTTGAGGCGCTGGATGGCCCGCTCGCCGCGCTCCAGCTGCTTGGCCAGGATGGTCTCCTCCTGGGCTGTGAGCAGATGGACGCGCCCGATCTCCCGCAGATACATGCGCACCGGATCGTCGAGATTCACGCCCTCGCGGCACAGCGAGCGCTCCAGGTCGTCGTCGCTGCTCTCGCGCTGGCGCAGCGAAACGGCGGCCGTGGGCGGCTCCTCCAGGATGGGAATATCTTCAGCTTGGCAGCGGGCGCAGAGTTCGTCGAAGAGAGCGGAGTTTGTATCTGTGGCGGGGAGGTGCAGGAGAACCTGTTCGTGGGTCAGGTAGCGGTGTTGGCGACCTGCATGCATTAACAGTTCAAGTACGTCTTTCAAGGATGCACCGACTTTCTACTCGAGGTCTACAGACAGCATCCACAATATTGTCTACTATATCACGAAAGAATCGCGCTTTCAAGACCTTATTTTGGGCACGCCAGGGCGGATACGGGCCATTGTAGCTCGCAACTAATCGCTTGACACTTCGCGGGCCGCGCTCCTACTGCGGGCCGCGCACGTCGCGTCGCTCGGCCGCCAGCCAGGCCGCCCCCAGGAAGAGCCCGCTGTAGAAAACCGCCATCGCCGCCGCCTGGGGCAGCGCCGGGAACGAGAAGCCCAGCTGGCCGAACGCCCGGCCCAAGTCGACGTTGAACGCCTTGCGCGTCAGCTCGGTCCAGGCGCCCACGCTCTGGGCCAGCGTGAGGTTGTAGATGCTTTCGCCCGCCCCGCCCAGCGCCTGGAATATCGAGACCACGCCCAGGCCGATCTCCAGGATCCAGTAGCCCAGGCTGCCGGTAATCCCCGCCGCCGCGCTGCGCCCGATCACCGCCCACATCGCCGCCAGCAGGACGTAGGGCAGCAGCCCCAGCCAGGCGATCAGCGCGCCGCGCCCGACCAGCGGCCAGGCTTCGGCGGGAATCGACGACTCCAGACCCAAGCTGCCCGAGGCCAGCCACGCCAGCGCCACGCCCAGCGGCAGGCTCGCCAGCACCAACACCAGCGCCAGCAGCGCCAGCGCCCCCAGCTTCGAGGCCAGGTAGCGCATCCGCCCCGGCTGCCGCGCCAGCAGCGCCCGCTGCGCCCCCCAGCCGGCGTCGGCGCCGACGAAGGCCCCGCTCAGGACCATCAGCATCAGCCCGCCCATGCCGTTGACATGGCTGAAGATCGTGGCGAAGGCCGAGGGCAGCTGGACGGTCTGTTTGAGCGCCGCCGCCGCATCCGGGTTGATCGCGCCGCTGCCGCCCAGCGCGTCGAGCCGCGGCAGCAGATTGATCAGCGCCACCGGCGCGAAGAATTGCAGCGCCAGCAGCCCCAGGTACACGCCGGCCAGGACGCCGAGCATCGGCCGCTTGCGCAGCGCCAGCCATTGGCCGCCGATCGCTCGCATCATCGCCGCTCCTCCGTCGCTGTGAGCGCCAGGAAAAAATCTTCAAGCGAGGGCGAGGCCGGCCGCAGCTCGGCGACCGCGACGCCCTGCTCGACTAAAAACCGGTTCAGGCCGGCGGCCTGCTCGGCGGGCAGCAGCAGATCAAGCTGCTCCTCGATGATCCGCCCTTTCGTGCCGCCGTTCCACTGCCGGGCCAGCCCCAGGGCGCGCTCGCGCTCGTCGGCGCCGCCCTCGACCCGCAGCAGCAGCCGGCCGCCGCTGCCCAGCAGCTCACCGACCGCGCCTTGGGCCACCGCCCGCCCGTCCTTGATCACCGCCACGTGGTCGCAGACATGCTGCACCTCCGCCAGCTGGTGCGAGGAAAAAATGATGGTCTTGCCGGCGGCGGCGAGGTCGCGCAGCGTGGCCCGCAGCTCGACCGTCGCCAGCGGGTCCAGGCCGACGGTCGGCTCGTCGAGGATGAGCAGCGGCGGATCGCCCAGCAGCGCGGCGGCGATCCCCAGCCGCTGGCGCATGCCCTGCGACCAGCCGCCGATTTTGTCGCGGGCGCGCTCGGCCAGGCCCAGCTCCGCCAGCACGCGCGGGATGTCGGCCGCCGGCAGCCCGGCATGGCGGGCCAGGACCAGCAGATTCTCGAAGCCTGAGAGATAGGGGTAGAAGGCCGGCGCCTCGATCAGCGCGCCGACCTGGGCCAGCGCCCGCCGCGGCTCGCGCCAGACATCGACGCCGTTGATCAGCGCCCTGCCGGCGTCGGGCCGCACCAGCCGCAGCGCCATCGCCAGGGTCGTGGTTTTGCCGGCGCCGTTCGGCCCCAGCAGGCCGAAGATGCTGCCGGCCTCGACCGCCAGGTCCAACCCGTTGACAGCGACCCGCGACCCGTAGCGCCTGGTCAGGCCCTCAGTTTGGAATGCTGCTGTCATCGCCGTCTCCCGCCTTAAGGCCGCAGCGTCCATTCATCGATATTCCAAAAATCCGCCGGGTGGGTCGGATTGATCGCCAGCCCATCGACGCGCCGGCTGGTGATGCCGGGCGTGATGTGCTGATAAAGCGGCAGCACCGGCAAATCTTCGTTGAAGATCCGCTGGCTCTCCAGCAACCCATGGCGGATGCGCGGGCGGTCGGCGCTGATGCGCGCCGGATGGACCATCTCGTCGAAGGCCGGATTGCAGTAGCCGGGATAGTTCTGGCCCTGATAGCCGGTTTCGGCGAACGGGATCGCCTCGCACACAAAGAGCATCAGCGGCGGCTCCAGGCCGTTGACCCAGCCGTACATCGCCAGATCGAAGCGGTGGCCGGCGTAGGCGTTCGGCCACTCGTCGGTCTCGAACGGCGCGACGACAATCTTGATCTCCATCCCGAGCCCGCCGAGCTGCTCCTGGATCAGCTTGGCGGTCGCCATCTTGTAGCCGTACTCCTCGGGGATCAGCAATTCGGCGCTGAACCGGCGGCCGTCGCGGACGAGCACGCCGTCGGCGCCGCGCCGCCATCCGGCTTGACTCAGCAGCTCGGCGGCCAGCTCGGGATCGTAGCGATAGGGATTGAGGCCGCGCTCCGGCGCGAGATAGGCCCAGTGGCTCGGCAGAATGTACGAATGCATCAGGGTCGGCTTGCCCGCGAATTCGCGGTCGATCAGCGCCTGGCGGTCGATGCCGTAGGCGGCGGACTGCCGCACCGCCTGCTCGGCGAACAGCGGCTCCTGCTCGCCCTCGCGGATCAGCCCGAAGTCGATGTGCTCCCAGGAGTTGCTCGGCACATAGTGCGCGCTGATCACGCCGCTGGCGACCAGCCGCTCGATCGCGGGAATCTCAAGCATGGACAGGCCTTGCGATCCCACCACATCGATCTCGCCGCGCTCAAGCCCGTCGATGATCGCCGCCGGATCCTCGATCAGCTTGAAGCGAATCTTTTTGATGCGCGGCAACCCTTCGCCGGCCCGCCAGTAGTGGGGATTGGGAACCAAGGTTATCGCTTTGCGCCGCTCGAAGGTTTGGACTTTGTAGGGGCCGTAGGCCAGCGCCTCGCGCCCGTACTCGCCGATCCGAATGTCGCCGGGAGCCTTGCCGGCCAACAGGTGTTTCGGCTCCGGGGCAAGCGCATTCAAGAAATAGGTGGCGTCGCCGTACCCCGGCACGCCGTGCCAGACCAGGGTCCGATCATCGGGCGCTTCGTAGGCGACGGTGTTGTCGATCAGCCAACGGCTGGTGCGGGTCGCGGGATTGGCGTACAGCTCGGCGGCGAACACGAAATCATGGGCGGTCAGCGGGGTCCCGTCTTCCCAGCGCAGATTCGGCCGCAGCGTCCAGGTGACATGAAGCTGCTCCATGACGATCGGCTCGGCCAGATGGAGCGTGGTCGTGGTCCCATCGCTGAACAGCACGCGGCCGGGGTATGATGAGTCCACCGTGACCTTGTCGATGCGGGCGTCGCCGTCGGCGATCGCGGGGATTTTCGTGAAGCACACCGGCTGGTACTCGCCGTCCAGCGACGTGAAGCAGGGCGGCTGGATCAGGCTGAGCACCTGGAACGTCGCCGCTGTCTGCGATTCGGCGCCGAACATCGTGTCCGGAAAGGCGGTCATGGCGATGGTGATCGACTCGTCGGGCGGCGGCGGCGCTTGCTCGGGCGTGCCGCAGGCGGCGGCAAGGAGCAACGCGAGCAAGGCGGGGAGGCGGCGCAATCGAGATCCGAGCATGATGACCCTCTTCTCTCTGGTTCATCTCACGGGGTAGCGAGCGGCATTGTAGAGCCCGCGGCAGGCGCGCGCAAGCCGGCGGCTCACAGCACCACCAGCCGCTTGAAGATCAGCAGCGGCCCGCCGGCATCCTCGGCCGGCAGGACGCCCGCCAGCTCCCAACCGTCGGCGCCGTGGTGGTCCAGGGCGGCTTGCAGCGCGGCGGCGCTCAGGGGCTGGCCGCCCGCCAGCTCGCGGACCGGCGCGACCCAGTGGCGCCAGCGCCCTGCGGCGGGCGGCGCCTGCTCCAATCTGATGGTCTGCCGGCCGGCGGATGAGGATTGGCCCTGTCCCTGGCGCTCGCGGTAGGGGCCGAGGATTTTCTGCTTGAGCAGGGCCAGCTCGTCGGCGGTGAGGCGGTCGCACGAGCGCAGCCAGTTGACATCCTTGAGCTGGCTGATCACCGCCTCGATGTCTTTAGGGTCGCCGAAAAAGGCCAGCTCCTTGAGCAGGGCGCACTCGTCGTCGTCGATGGTGGTGTTGGAGTAGAGCCACTGGATGGTCTTGAGCGTTTCCATCACATCGTCGTTCATCGCCTGCCTCCCGCCGGGCTCGCTCCCGGCAGGAGTATTCTAGCCCGCCAGCGCCCCGCTGGCAATCGCTAGCGGAACAGGCAGGTGATCTCGGCTGATGAAAGCCCGCTGTAGCCGGCGCGCATAACAACCGCATCAGGATAGGCGGCAGTGGCGGCCGCACAGGCTTCGCGGATATCGCCGCTGCGCTGATAGGCGTTCCACAAGGCATCGCTCCATTCGGGCAGTTCTTCGCGACTGGCTTGGTGCCATGCCTCAGCTTCGCGTTCATTGCCCAGCGCGAGACTGATCACCATCATTTGGAAGCGGGCGGCTTGGACGATAAGATCGTGGGGAACCTCCCGCATTGTATCGCTGGCCGGATCCAGCGCAAGCAGCGCGTACCCGCTCGCTTTTTCATAGTCGCCATCGCGGAACGCCCGGCCGCTGTCCACCAAATACCATAAATCGTCGGCTGAGTCGACTGGATCGAAATCAAGCCAATCAAGCACATAAGCCTGGCCATTCCATCGATGCCGCGCGATCGAGCCTCGTTGCTGTCCCGCGCCTGCCGAACCGACCGTGCCGCCGGATCGGATCAACTCTCTGATGCCATCCCCATCTTGGTCAACAAACGAAACGTTCACATACGATGACGGGACATGTGGTTCAATCGGATCAAGCTGGTTCATTTCATTCCCATTGTCGATCAAACTCACAAATGTCCCCTTCTCCCAATTGAAGAGCAAAGGGATCGTGAAGCACGTGTGGGCACCGCACCAATGATCAACAACAAAAAGCTCAAGTAGTCCGTCGCCATTGTAGTCATCGATTTCCGCTAGCTTGACGGGAATCGCGGCTTGGGAGTCGCTAGCTGGATATTGATCGTTGTGACGCAGTAGCGTTACCTGGTATTGCTGATCCACAATGCCAATCACCATCAGCATTTGCGCCGCTAGGCCACGCTGTGCGGGATCGCCGTCATATCTGATCGGCGCAATCCCGAGGATGAATTCCTCGCCGCCGTCTCCATCCAAATCGGCGCGCTTGAGAAAATGCTTTTGGTATGTCGCGGTTGATTCCAGCCCATAGGCATTGAAATCGATCGTCGGCGCGATCTGTGCGTGCCACTCATCCACCAGCCGATCCATCTGCGCCGCGTTGCCCGGCGCCGCGTTGAGGAAATCCTCGATCACGGCGGGATAGTCGCCCCAGTCTGCGGGCGCGGGCGGGATGGCGGTGGTGAGCGGCGCCGTGGCGTCGGGCGCGGGCTCGATCGGCTCGATGAGCGGCGCGGGCAGCAGGGCAGGCTCGATCGTCTCCGTCAGGGCCGGGGACGGGGCGGGCGTCGGCGGCGCCGGGATCGGATCAGCCGGGGCGGGCGCATTGGCCAGTCGCCACTGCTCGACGTTCCAGGCATCGGGGGCGAAGCCGGGATCAGGGGTGACGCCGAGCAGCGCGGCGCGGTGGGCGGCGACCTTGGGGCGCTGGAACAGCGGCAGCATCGGCAGATTGGCGCTGACGATCTGCTGGGCGGCGCGGGCGGCGTCCTCCGCCTCCCAGCGATGGCGCGGGCTGCGCAGGCGGGCCAGCTCGGCCTCGAAGGCCGGATCGCAGTGGCCGGGATAGTTGTAGCCCTGGAACTGGTTGGCCGGGCCGGGGATCGCGTCGCAGCCGTAGTTTTCGGCCGCCGCCAGCGGCTGGAAGCTCGTCCAGGCGTAGAGCGCCAGATCGAAGCGGTGGCCGGCCAGCGGGCTGTCGGCCGAGGACTGGAACAGCGCGGCGCCGCCGGACGCCAGCCGCAGCGTCACGCTGACGCCGACCGCCGCCAGCTGGCTGCGAATCGCCTCGGCGACCTCCAGGCGGATCGCGCTCTGGCTGGTGGTGTGCAGCTCCAGCACGAGCGGCTGGCCGTCGCGCTCCAGCCATCCGCCGGGGCCGGGCTGCCAGCCCGAATCCTTGAGCAACGCGCGGCTGCGCTCGGGATCGAAGCCCGGCAGGCCGGCGTCGGCCGGGGCCAGCGCCGCTAGGTGCTGGGCCGGCAGGAACGAGTCAAGCGGCCCGCCCAGGCCGCGCAGCGCCGCATCGGCGATCGCCTGGCGGTCGATGGCGCTGGCCAGCGCCTGGCGCAGCGCCGGATCGGCGAGCGGCGCCTTGCCGCCTGCGGCCGTCAGCATGCCGAAATCCAGGTGCTCCCAGGTGGCGGAGGGCGCGGCGGCCAGCGCGATCGCTGGATCGCGGTCGCGCAGCGCCGCCAGCGCCGCCAGATCGTCGAAGGCCAGCGCGCCGGACGGGATCAGATCGATCTCGCCGCGCTCCAGCGCCGCCAGCAGCGCGGGCACATCACCGAGGGCGCGAAACTCCAATCCGACTGCCTGCGGCACGCTCGCGCCGGGCCGCCAGGGGCGCGGATTCGGCGCCAGCAGCGCGCGGACGCCGGGCTCGAACGCCGCAAGCTTGTACGGCCCGTAGCTGAGCGGCCGCCGTGCGTAGGGGCCGGCAGCGATCTCCTGGGCGGACAGGCCTTTGAGCAGGTGATGGGGCTGGGGCGGGAACGCATGGCCGACCGGCTCGCCGGCGGGCAGGTAACCGGGGATGCCGACCCAGGCGAACGAACGCTCGTCCAGCCGCTCAAGGCGGGCGGTGCGCGCCAGCAGCCAGTCGTCGGCGGGGCGGAACAGCGGCTCGCGGCTCAGGCGGTAGCCTTCGATGAAATCGTCGGCGCCGAGCGGCGTCCCGTCTTCCCAGGCCAGCCCCGGCAGCAGCCGAAAGACAATCCTGGCCTGCGCCAGCTCCAGCGGCCCGGCCAGCCCGGCGGTGGTGGTGAGGACGCCGTCGAGCATGATCGGCTGAAGCTCGGCGGCGGAAACAGTGGCGCCGGACACGCTCAGGCCTGGGGCGTCGCCGGCGGGCGCATCGGCGAAGGGCTCGAAACAGACATTGCGGACCGCAAACGCGATCTCCGGGGCGCAGGCCGGCTGAAGCGCCGCCAGAATCTCCTCGGCGGCCGGCGAGCCGGGCGGCGGCAGCAGCGTCTCGGGCAGCTCGCGCAGGCCGACGCGGATCGGGCGCGGCGCGGTGTCAGCAGGGGTCGCCGGGTCAGATTGGCCGGCGGGCGGCGGAGTCGCCGGATCGGATTGGGATTGGCCGGCGGGCGGCGGGGTCGCCGCGACGGGCGCGGGGGGCGGCGTGGGTGCCAGTTGGTGGCGCGGCGCCAGATCCGGGCTGCCGCAGCCCGCCGCCATCGCTATGATCATCGCCGCCAGAATCGCCCGCCATCTGCCCATCGCAACCTCCCGCGCCAGCACAGCTCCGATCCCAGCGTAGCAGCGGGGCGGGTGGGGCGGTCAGTACCCGATCGGGTGATTGGCGGGTGATCGGCTAGCCGAGATAGGCCCGGCGCACGCGATCGTCGTTGAGCAGGGCGCTGCCGGGTCCGGCCAGGGTGATCTCGCCGGCCTCCAGCACATAGCCGCGGTCGGCGTGCTGGAGCGCGAGGCGGGCGTTTTGCTCGACGAGCAGGATCGTCACGCCCTGCTCGTGGAGCGAGCGGATGGTCGTGAAGATCTCGGCCACGATCAGCGGGGCCAGGCCGAGGCTCGGCTCGTCGAGCAGCAGCAGGCGGGGGCGGCTCATCAGGGCGCGGGCGATCGCCAGCATCTGCTGCTCGCCGCCGCTCAGCGTGCCTGCCGGCTGGTTGCGCCGCTCGCGCAGGCGGGGGAAGGTTTTGAACAGCCGGTCGAGATCGGCCTTGATCCCGGCGTCGTCCTTGCGGACATAGGCGCCGAGCTTGAGATTGTCAAGCACCGTCTGGCGGGCGAGGACGCGCCGGCCCTCGGGGCTTTGGGCGATGCCGAGCCGCACCACCTGGTCCGGCCGCAGCTTGGTGATGTCCTGGCCGTCGTAGGCGATCGTGCCCTGGCGGGGATTGACCAGCCGCGAGATCGCCCGCAGCGTCGTGCTTTTGCCCGCTCCGTTGGCGCCGATCAGCGTGACAATCTCGCCCGGCCGGATCACCAGGCTGATGTTTTGCAACGCCTGGATGCCGCCGTAGTTGACGCTCAGTTCGCGGATCGCCAGCAGCGGCGGGGCCAAGTCTGCGGTCATCCCTCGTCCCCCAAATAGGCTTCAATCACCAGCGGATCGTTTTTGACTTCCTCGGGCTCGCCCAGCGCCAGCAGTTTGCCGAAGTGGAGCACGGCGATGCGGTCGCAGAGGCCCATCACCAGCGGCACGTGGTGCTCGATCAGCAGCACCGTCAGCTTGAACTCGTCGCGGATGCGGCGGATGAAGGCGCTCAGCTCGTGTTTTTCGGCGGTGTTCATGCCGGCTGCCGGCTCGTCGAGCAGCAGCAGGCTGGGATTCAGGGCCAGCGCGCGGGCGATCTCGATCCGGCGCTGGTCGCCGTAGGGGAAGCTGGTGGCGCGCTGGTGGGCGCGGTCGGCCAGCCCGACCAGATCGAGCAGCTCGTAGGCGCGGCGGCGGGCGGCGCGCTCGCGGCCCATGCTCAGGCCGAGCACGCCCGCCAGCACGCCGGAGCGAGTGTGGGTGTGGCGGGCGATCAGCACATTGTCGAGCGCCGACAAATTGCCGAACAGCCGGATATTTTGGAACGTCCGCGCCATGCCACGGGCGGCGATGCGGTGCGGGGAGAGCTTGGAGACCGGCTTGCCGTCGAACAGCACCTCGCCGCGGGTGGGCGGGATCAGGCCGGTCATCAGGTTGAACAGGGTGGTTTTGCCAGCGCCGTTGGGGCCGATCAGGCCGAAAATCTCGCCTTTCTGGATGGCGAACGAGACCCGGTCGACCGCCATCAGGCCGCCGAAGCGCCGCGTGACGCCGATCGTCTCCAACATCGATTGGTGAATCGGAACCTCAGGAGGTTTCGGTTTTCGCTGCATGGCGTTGCCGCTCTTTCGGGCGCGCGGGGCGGCGCGCAAACAGGCCGGGCGTGATCAGGCCCTGGGGGAAGAAAATGCTGCCCACCACGATCAGCGCGCCGAAGATAATCAGCCGGCCGTTGATCAGCAGCTCGCCCATCCAGGCCGGCAGCCCGCCGACGATGCCGGGGCGGCGCAACAGCTCGGGCAGCGCGCTGAGGACCATCCCGCCGACCACCGGCCCGAGGACGGTGCGCGACCCGCCGATCAGCACGTAGGTCAGATAGGTGATGCTGGCGTCGAAGGTGCCCTGGCGGGCGTTCCAGGTGTTGATGAAATGGGCGCTGAGCGCGCCGACCATCCCGGCCAGGACCGCGCCCATCGTGAAGGCCAGCACCTTGTGATAGGTCGGATTGATGCCCATCGCGCCGGCCGCCAGCTCATCCTCGCGCAGCGCCGTGAAGGCCCGCCCGACTTTGATCCGCTCCAGGCGCCAGGCGAAAAACATACTCAGCAGCAGCAGCGGCCCGGCGACCCACAGGTATTTGAGCGGGTTGTCGAAGGGCTGGGGAATGCCGAAAATGCCGACAGCGCCGCCCGTCAGCTCCAGGTTCAGCGACACGACCCGCAAAATCTCGACGAAGGCGATCGTGGCCAGCGCCAGATAGATTCCGCGCAGCCGCAGCGCCGCCCCGCCGACCAGCAGCGCCAGCAGGCCCGAGGCCAGGCCGCCCAGCCCCATCTCCAGCAGCACCAGCCGCAGCGGGTACAGCTCGCCGCTCGCCACCGGGTAGACTTTGGTCGACATGATCGCCGCGATGTAGCCGCCGAGCGCGTAGAAGCCCGGGCTGGCGAGCGAGAGCTGGCCGGACATCAGCGGCAGGTACAGGCTGATGCCCAGCATGGCCGCCATCACCATCTGGACCAGCAGGAAGCTGTTTTCGTTGAGAAAGGCGCTCATCGGCTAGACCTTCTGGAGCTGCGCGCGGCCGAGCAAGCCCTGCGGGCGGATCAGCAGCATGCCCAGCAGCAGCGCGAAAGCGATGGCGTCCTTGTAGCCCACGGCCTCGGCCGGCACGAAGGCCTCGGCCAGGCCGATCACCAGGCCGCCCAGCACGGCACCGGGCACGCTGCCCAGGCCGCCCAGCACGATCACCGCCAGCCCGCGCAGGCCGAAGGTGATGCCGAAATACGGCCCCGAGATGCCGACGCCGGTCGCCACCAGCGCCCCCGCCAGGCCGCCGAGGAAGCCGCTCAGGAAAAAGGTCAGCACGATCAGCCGGTCGGGATTGATCCCCAGCAGGCTGGCCGTCGTGGTGTCCTCCGCCACCGCCTGGAGCGCCTTGCCGAGCTTCGAGCGGTTGATCAGCAGCGTCAGCGCCACCAGGATCACCGCCGAGACGGCGAAAATCACGATCTGGACGCTGCGGACCGGGATGCGCCGGGCCTCGCTGCCGAAATTGAAGGTCGCCGGCAGGCACTTGGCCGGCGAGGCGACGAATTCCGGCAGGCAGAACAGGTTGGAGCGGTAGGAGTAGGCTTCGGCGCCGACCAGGTATTGGATGAGATTGACCAGCACGATCGCCACGCCCAAGCTGGAGACAAGGTAGAGCAGCCGGTCGGCTCCGCGCCGGCGCAGCGGCCGGAAGGCCACCCGCTCCACCGCCACGCCGACCAGGCCGGCCAGCAGGCTGCCCAGCAGCAGCGCGACGGCGAACGGCAGCGAGATCCCCGCCGCCGCCAGCGATTGGTTTTTGAGCAAGCCGTTGAAGCCGTAGGCCTGGCCCATCAGCGTGTAGGTGAAATAGGCGCCCAGGGTGAAGATCGAGCCATGGGCGAAATTGATGATGCCA
>DASWWB010000496.1:0-4327 GCA_036406115.1 Herpetosiphonaceae bacterium | reverse complement strand
CCACCGCGCCAGTCCTGCCTGCTTCATCCGCCGTCCGAGGCCCTTGCTTCGGCCTATGTTTCGAGAGGAACTATGGCGATTATTAATGTTGGGGTTCGCGAAATCCACTGCAAGATTGTCTATTACGGGCCAGGCATGTGTGGCAAGACCAGCAACTTGCAGTATATCCACAGCCAGGTCCCGCGCGAAGCCAAAGGCGATCTGCTCTCCATCGCGACCGAAACCGAGCGCACGCTCTTTTTCGATTTCCTGCCCCTCGATCTGGGCAAAGTCCGCGGGTTCTCCACTCGCTTCCATCTCTACACCGTGCCCGGCCAGGTCCTCTACGAGCGCACCCGCGTCGCCGTGCTCAACGGCGCCGACGGCGTGGTCTTCGTGGCCGACTCGCAGCGCGACAAGCTCCAGGAAGATATCAAGAGCCTCCAGGAGCTGGCCCGCAACATTACCCGCCAGAACAAGAAGTTCAGTGAGTTCCCGGTGGTCTTGCAGTATAATAAGCGCGATATCCCGAACGCCCTGCCCGTCGCGGTGATGGACAAGTACCTCAACCCGCTCAACTGGCAGCGCTACGACGCAGTGGCGACCACCGGCGTCGGCGTGTTCGACACGCTGAAGGCGATCAGCAAGCTGGTGATCAGCAAACTCTAAACCCAAGCCGAGGGGCGCTGGCTCCCGACGCGCCCCGGGACCCTCTGGGTGGCGGCGCCGCAGCCAGCCCGCCCCCCCATCGAAGGGTCGCGATCTATGGCACTTGAAGGCAATCTCCGAGAATTCAGTATCCCGGATCTGATCCAGCTGGTCGATCTGAGCAAGAAGACCGGCGGCATCCATATCCAGGCCCAGCGCGCCGGCGAGGACTTCGAGGGCTGGCTTTATTTCCGCGACGGCCGCATCATCGGCGCCCAGCTCGGCAATCTGCCGGCGCTGGAGGCCGCCCTCACGTTCTTCACGTTCCACGACGGCCCCTTCCGCTTCTACGACAACGCGACGATCGACCAGCCCACGATCACCAGCTCCAATGAGATGCTGATCATGGAGGGCATCGGCCGCCAGGACGAGTGGGAGCAGATCGAGCAGATCATCCCCTCCACCAGCATTGTCCTGCGCCTGGTCCCCAATCCGGAGGCCGGCTCCAGCGATATCAACCTGGCCGCCGACGAGTGGCGCGTGCTCACGATGATCAACGGCAAAAACACGATCGCCCAGATCGCCGACCGCACCGGCCTCGGCACCTATCGCGCCTGCCAGATTGTCGCCGCGCTGCTGCGCAATGGCTTGGTGGAAAAAAAAGCCCTGAATCTGGCGGAATCTTTGTTTCCTCAGCTTGAGGAGCTGGCCCGCTCGGCCCTCGGCACCAACTCGCAGCTGCTGCTCTCCGAGGCCTACCGCCGCGCCGGCGTCCAGCCCGCCGAGAACACCGCCACCAACGAGCAGGTGATGGCCGCCATCGCCGCCTTCGAGGAGGCCGTCCTGCGCTTGGTCGGCCGCGCCAACGCCACCCAGCTCGCCGACCGCATGCGCGACCGCGCCCGCTCCATCCTCGGCGCCCGCTAAGCCACCCCGCGCCCGGCCGGGAGCCCGCCGGCTCCCGCGCCCCGGCCGCTTTGTCAAAACGCCCAGCCCGCCGTATAATAGCCGCCGTCGGTGACTGGCGAGACACGTGGCCACCACGGGGGAGCCGACAGCGCGTATCACAGCCGCTCGCCTGGGCTAGGCAACGCGAAGGCGTGGCCGTTTTCGTTTGGGAGGCAGCGATGCGCGCGATCATCAGTGTGTCGGATAAACGCGGCGTGGCCGGGCTCGGCCGCCAGCTCGCCGAATTGGGCGTCGAACTCTTTTCCACCGGCGGCACCAAGGCCGCCTTGCTCAGCGAACAGGTGCCGGTCCAGTCGATCAGCAACCTCACCAAGTTCCCCGAAATCCTCGGCGGCCGGGTCAAAACCCTACATCCCGCTGTCCACGGCGGCCTCCTGGCCCGCCGCGAGGTCCCCGACGACCTGGCGCAGCTCAGCGAGCTGGGCCTCGGCCTGATCGACCTCGTCGTCGTCAATCTCTATCCCTTCAGCCAGACGGTCGCCAAGCCCGGTGTCGCGCTCGGCGAGGCCCTGGAGAACATCGATATCGGCGGCCCGACGATGCTGCGCGCCGCCGCCAAGAACCATCCGTCGGTGCTGGTGGTGGTCGATCCCGCCGACTACGAGCCGGTCGTCGCCGCCCTGCGCGCCGACGCCGTCACGCCCGAGCTGCGCCGGCGCCTGGCCGCCAAGGCCTTCGCCCACACCGCAGCCTACGACAGCGCCATCGCCGCCTATCTGACCGACGAGGAGTTCCCCGCCAGCCTGAGCCTGCCCTGGGAGCTGGCCCAGACCCTGCGCTACGGCGAGAATCCCCACCAGCCGGCGGCGTTCTATCGCGCCCCGCGCCCCGAGGCCGCCAGCCTGGCCGCCGCCGAGCAACTCAACGGCAAGGAGCTGTCCTACAATAATCTGCTCGACGCCGACGCCGCGCTCCAGGTGGTGCGGGCCTTCGCCGAGCCGACGGTGGCGATCATCAAGCACACCAATCCCTGCGGCCTGGCCTCCGGCGCCGATCTGGTCGCCGCCCACGAGCAGGCCCGGGCCGGCGATCCGCTCTCTGCCTTCGGCGGGATCGTCGCCCTCAACCGGCCGGTCGACGGCGCGCTGGCCGCCAAGCTCAAAAAATATTTCTACGAGGTCGTCCTGGCGCCTGATTTCGCCGCCGAGGCCCTGGAGCTGCTGCGCGAAAAATCCAACCTGCGCCTGCTCAAGGTCGCGACCGGCGCCCCCGCCGCGCCGGGCTGGGACTATCGCTCGATCGGCGGCGGGCTGCTCGTCCAGCGCGCCGATCCCATCCACGCCGACGATCCCGCCAGCTGGCAGGTCGTGACCAAACAGGCGCCGACGCCGGAGCAGCTGGCGGCGCTGGCCTGGGCTTGGCGCGCCTGCGGCTTCGTCAAATCCAACGCGATCGTCCTGGCCAGCGGCACCAGGCTGCTGGGGATGGGCGCCGGCCAGCCGTCGCGGGTCGACTCGGTGACCATCGCCATCCGCAAGGCCGGCGACGCGGCGCGCGGCAGCGTCCTCGCCTCCGACGCCTTCTTCCCCAAGGCCGACGGGATCGAGGCGGCGATCAAGGCCGGCGTGGCGGCGATCGTCCAGCCCGGCGGCTCGCAGGGCGACCCCGAGGTGATCGCAGCCGCTGACGAAGCCGGCATCGCGATGGTCTTCACCGGCAACCGCCACTTCCGCCACTAGACTCAAGCAGGGCGGCGCGGCGACCCGCGCCGCCCATCGGACGGATACAGCTATGACAAGCCTGAAATTCGACGACCGGGGCCTGATCCCGGCGATTGTCCAGGACGCCGGCTCCGGCGAGGTGCTGATGCTGGGCTATATGAACCAGGAAGCGCTCGACCGCACCGCCGAGACCGGCCTGGTGACGTTTTGGAGCCGCTCGCGCAACGAGCTGTGGACCAAGGGCGCGACCAGCGGCAACCACCTCAAACTGGCCGGGCTGCGGGTCGACTGCGACAGCGACGCCCTGCTGGTGCTGGCCGAGCCCGTCGGCCCCACCTGCCACACCGGCGCCCGCTCCTGCTTCGCCAGCGATCTGGCCGGCGACGGACAGCCCGCGCCGCCGGTCGCCAGCTCCATCGCCGGCCAGCTGTTCGCCCTCCTGCGCGAGCGCGACCGCGAGCGGCCCGCCGGCTCCTACACCACCTACCTGCTGGAAAAAGGCGTCGACAAGATCGGCAAGAAGATCGGCGAAGAAGCCGCCGAGGTGATCATCGCTGCCAAAAACAACGATCCCGACGAGCTGCGCAACGAGGCCAGCGACCTGCTCTACCATCTGTTCGTGCTGCTGCTCAACCAGGGCCTGGCGCCGGACGCGGTCTGGCAGACGCTGCGCGCCCGCCATGCCGGGAGCGAGGCCAAACCCGAATGAGCAGCGTCGCGCAGACCGCCGGCTCGGTCCGCATCCTCGGCGTGCGGATCGATGACATCACCATGGACGAGACCATCGCCGCCATCGAGGCGATGATCGAGCGCGGCGGTCATCACCAGATCATCACCGCCAACCCCGAGCACCTGGTCGCGGCCCGGAGCCAGCGGCCGTTCCGCGCCACCCTGGAGGCCGCCGACATCGCGACCGCCGACGGCGCCGGCCTGCTCCACGCCGCCCGCTGGCAAGGCAGGCCGCTGCGCGAGCGGGTCACCGGCGTCGATCTGACCGAGCGCATCGCCGCCGAGAGCGCGCGCCGGGCCGGGAGCGGGCGGCCCTGGCGGCTGTTCCTGCTCGGCGCCGG
>DASWWB010000495.1:0-5162 GCA_036406115.1 Herpetosiphonaceae bacterium | reverse complement strand
CGGCAAGTGCGCGCGGCTGCACGGCCACTCCTACACGCTCGACATCAGCGTGCGCGGGCCGGTCCAGGGCGCCACCGGCGGCAGCGACGAGGGCATGGTGGTCGATCTGGGCGAGATCAAGCGGATTGTCGACGAAACGATCATCAGCAAGCTCGACCACTACAATCTCAACGACGTGCTCCGGGTGCCGTCCACCGCCGAAAACATCGCCCACTGGGTCTGGGACGAGCTGGAGGCCGAGGCGCCGGCGCTCGCCGCCCTGCTGTGGCGGGTGCGGCTGTGGGAGACCGCCACCGGCTTCGTCGAGATCACCCGCGAGGAGCGGCCATGACAACGATGAATGTGATGGAAATCTACCGTTCCGTGCAAGGCGAAGGCACCTTGATGGGCGTTCCGACAACCTTCGTCAGATTCTTCGCATGCAATCTTCGATGTACCTTTTGTGATACGAAATACTCGTGGAGCGTGCGCGAAGGCGGGACTTGGGAAAGTTTGCCGATTCCCAAGATCGCGGAGCGGATCGGGGCGCAGGGCGCGCGCCACGTCGTGCTGACGGGCGGCGAGCCGATGCTCCAGCGCCACCTGCCAGAGCTGGCGGCCGTGCTGCGCGAGCGCGGCCACCACCTGACCGTCGAGACCAACGCGACGATCTACCGGCCGGAGCTGGCGGATCTGATCAACCTGTGGAGCCTGTCGCCCAAGCTCAAGGGCGCGGGGACGGGCGCGCTGCGGCTCAAACCCCTGCGCCAGTTCATGGACGGCGCGGCCTCGGGCCAGCAGTGGAAATTCGTCATCACCGGCGACGACGATCTCGACCAGCTCCACGGCTTCCTGAGCGAGCATCCCGTGTTCAGCGAGCGCCAGTTGATTGTCATCTGGCAGCCGGAGGGGCGCTGGGCAGAGCAAAACTACGGCGCGGCGCTGGAGTGGCTGGCCGAGCGCGCCCAGGCCGAGCGCTGGCGCCCGTTCAACGTGCGAGTGCTGCCCCAGATGCATGTCATCATCTGGGGCAAGCGGCGGCTGGTGTAGATGGGCCTTCAGCTTTTGGCGACGCCGGCCGTATCGAGATGGACCTGGATCGGCACGGCGCTGTTCGTCCTGGTCGTGCTGGGGATGCTGGGAGCCGTGGCGCTGATCAACCGGCGCTGGGGCGGCGCGGCGGAGGGCGAGGACGCGGCGCGCACCGTCGCCCGCAACACCAGTCTGCCCTTCGTCTTGCAGCTGTTCACCAGGGCGATCGACCTGGGCTTCGTGGCGGTGCTGTACCGGTTCGTCACCGACGACGCGATGGGCGGCTACGAGCTGGCGGGCCTGGTGGTGGTGCAATACCTGGGCACGATCGCCGACTGGGGCCTGACCGTGCTGATGACCCGCGACATCGCCCGCGACCCGGCCCGGGCCGGCGACTATTTCCGCACCACCCTGCGGCTGCGGCTGCGCTTCGCCTGGCTGGCGCTGCCGGCGGCGGCGCTGTTCGCGCTCGGCTACAACGGCCTGGCGGCGCTGGGCGTGACGCGGGTCGCGCTGCCCGGCTCGACGCTGCTGCTGATCGCGATCCTGGCGCTGACCCTGTTCCCGGCGGCGTTCTCATCGACCGTGACGGCGCTGTTCCAGGCGCGGGAGCGGGCGGCCGTCCCGGCGGCGATCAACGTCCAGACCAACGTGCTGAGCGCGCTGGCGCGGGTGGCGGCGCTGAGCCTGGGCTTCGGCGCGCTGGGCGTAGCGGTCGGCGCGCTGCTGGGGGCGCTGGCAGGGGCGGCGCTGTTCGCCCGAGCGCTGCGCCGCCAGGCGCCGGAGATCGGCTGGGCCGGGCCGCAGCTGGCGATGAAGCCGCTGATCGTCCAGGGCTGGCCGCTGCTGCTCAACAGCCTGCTGATCGGCGTGTTTTTCCGCTTCGACAGCCTGATCATCGCCGCCTACAGCGGCCAGGCGGCGGCGGCGGACTACGGCACCGCCTACAAATTCATCAGCCTGACCCAGATCATCCCGCCGGTGGTGGTGAACGCGCTGTTCCCGCTGCTCTCGCGGCGGGCGGCGGGCGACCGCGAGGGGCTGCGGCGGGCCTACGAGGGCACGCTGCGCCTGCTGCTGCTGGCGGCGCTGCCGATCGCCGCCGCCATGACCGTCCTGGCGCGGCCGCTGGTCGCAGTCCTGGCGGGCGAGCAGTACCTGCCGGACGGCGCGCTGGCGCTGGCGATCACGATCTGGTACCTGCCCTGGAGCTTCGTCAACGGCCTGACCCAATACGTGGTGATCGCCCTCGACCGCCAGCGCTCGATCACGCTGGCCTTCGGCGTCACCGCCATGTTCAATCTGAGCATGAATCTGCTGCTGGTGCCGCGCTACGGCTTCGCGGCGGCGGCGGCGGTGACAATCGCCTCGGAGCTGGTGCTGCTCTGGCCGCTGCGGCGGGTCGTGGCCGGCGAGATCGGCGCGCCGCCGTTGCTGCGGCTGGTCTGGCGGCCGGCGCTGGCGGCGGCGGCGATGGGCGCGGTGCTGTGGGGGACGCAATCGCTCCCCCCGCAGAGCTGGGGAGGGCAGCTGCTCACGCTGGGGCTGGCAGCGCTGATCGGGCCGCTGGTCTACGGCTGGGCGCTGCTGGCGCTCAAAACCTTCACCGACGACGACTACCAGCTCGTCCGGCGGGCACTGCGGCGGAGGGACGGGCAAACGGCGACGGCTCAGGAATAGGGGCTAGGGGTCAGGGATCAGGCCGGATCGAATCGTCGCGGGCGCTTCCCTGAGCTGGCGCAATGCCCAAGACGCGCCCGCCAGCCATCCCGTCCGGCCTGATCCCTGATCCCTGATCCCTGATCCCTCCATCTTCCAAAGCGCCGCCAGCCATGCCGTCCGGCCTGACCCCTGATCCCTGATCCCTGACTCTCCCAATTTGACGCCCGCTGGGGCGGCTGCTATACTGCCGGCGCCGTGGCGCGAGCCGCGCCGAATGCGAGGATGATCCGCCCGCACGCTTCTGCCGGGGTTCGCGCGACCCGCCGGCGGCGCGTTCTTTTTTTGTGCGGCGCAGGGCCGCATCCGGCCGGAGGAAACAGAGTGAAGTTCTGCGTTGTCGGCCCAACCTATCCCTACCGCGGCGGCATCGCCCACTACACCACGCTGCTGGTGCGCCACCTGCGCGAGGCCGGCCACGAGACCATGTTCTACTCCTTCACCCGCCAGTACCCGCGCTGGCTGTTTCCCGGCAAGAGCGACAAAGACCCCAGCGCCACGCCCGTCCGCGTCGACTGCGAGTACATCCTCGATCCGATGAACCCGCTGACCTGGTGGCGGCTCTGCCGCAAAATCAAGGCCGACGCGCCCGACGCCGTCGTGCTTCAGTGGTGGGTGCCCTACTGGACGCCCCAGCTGACCTTTATCTCGCGCTGGCTCCAGCGCAAAACCAACATCCGCATCATCTACATCTGCCACAACGTGATGCCCCACGACGGCGGCGGCGTGCTCGACCGGCGGCTGGCCTGGACCGCGCTGCGCCAAGGCGATGTGTTCATCGTCCACAGCGAGCAGGACCGCCACCGGCTCAACGCGCTGCTGCCGCAGGCGATCGTCAAGAAATCCAGCCTGCCGACCTACGCCGAGCTGGCGACCGCCCGCGCCCCCGGCGACACCGAGGCGCTGCGCCGCGAGCTGGGCCTGCCCGACGACCGGCCGATCGTGCTGTTCTTCGGCTTCGTGCGGCCCTACAAAGGGCTGGAATATCTGATCCAGGCGCTGCAATACGTGCGCCAGCGGCAGGATGTCCATCTGCTGGTGGTGGGCGAGTTCTGGTCGTCGCCCGATTTCTATCAGCGCTACGCCGACGAATACGGCGTCGGCGACATGGTGACCTACGTCAACCGCTACGTGCCGAACGAGGAGCTGGGCGCCTACTTTGCCCTCACCGAGGTCGTGATTCTGCCCTACATCTCGGCGACCCAGAGCGCCGTCGTGCAGCTGGCGTTCGGCTTCGGCAAGCCGGTGATCACCACCAGGGTCGGCGGCCTGCACGAGGTCGTGCGCGACGGCGAGACCGGCCTGATCGTGCCGCCGCAGGACGACCAGGCGCTGGCGGGGGCGATCGTGCGCTTTTTCGCCGAGGATCTCGGCCCCGGGCTGACGGCCAACGTGGCCGCCGAGCGCGAGCAGCAGGTCTTCTCGTGGGAGAAACTGGTCGGGATCATCGAAGACGTCGGGCGCCAGCAGTGAGGATTGTCTTCCTAATCGTCAGCGGGCTGGAGCGGCCGGCGGGCCACCGCTATTTCCAAATCGCCCGCGAGCTGGTCCGGCGCGGCCATCGCGTCAGGCTGCTGGCGCTGCACCCCGACCTGCCGAGCTGCCGGGAGCGGCGCTTCCGGCGCGACGGCGTCGAGGTCTGGTACGTGGGCCAGATGCATGCCCGCAAAAGCGCCAGCAATCCGACGCGCTTCGGGCCGCTGGAGCTGCTGGGCGTGCTGGTTCGATCGACTCTCGGCATGGTCTGGGGCGTCATCTGCTCGCCGGCGGACGCCTACCACCTGGGCAAGCCGCAGCCGGTCAACGGGCTGGCGGCGCTGCTGGGCGTCGCGCTGATCCGGCGCCGCCGCTTCTACGTGGACTGCGACGACGACGAAGTGCAGAGCAACCGCCTGACCGCCGGCTGGCAGCGGGCGGTGTTCGGCTTCTGGCAGTGGCTGCTGCCGGCGCTGGCGGCGGGCGCGACCGTCAACACCGAGTTTATGCGCCGGCGCCTGGCGCGGCGGGGAATCGGGCCGCTGGCCTGGGTGCCGAACGGCGTCGATCCCGCGCGGTTCCGCGCCCCGGCGCCGGCGGCGCTGGAGGCTCTGCGGGCGGCGCTCGGATTGGCCGGGCGGCGGGTCGTGGCCTACGTCGGCACCCTGGCGCTGCAAAACCATCCCGTCGACCTGCTGCTGGACTCGTTCGCGCTGCTGGCCGGCGAGCTGCCCGATGTCGATCTGCTGCTGGTCGGCGGCGGCGAGGATCTGGGCGAGCTGCGGCGGCGGGCGGCGGCGGCGGGATTGGCGGGGCGGGTGCTGTTCGCCGGCCAGATCCCCCAGGCCAGCGTCCCGGCCTATCTGGCCCTGGCGAGCCTGAGCGTCGATCCGGTCAACGACGACGACGTGGCGCGGGCGCGCTGGCCGCTGAAGGTGGCCGAAAGCCTGGCGCTG